>CAZOIX010000126.1:0-8355 GCA_964579685.1 uncultured Mycobacterium sp. | reverse complement strand
GGTGCGGATTTCGTGTGCGGAGTGGCCGGCCTGCTGCTCGATCCAGCTGTTCGACCAGCCGTCCACCTCGTCGAGGCGGTTCGAGTCGACCAGGCCGAGGAACTCGTGGTCCCAGTCGGGGTTCAGCGGTTGCAGCGGGCTGTCGCCGTGTGCGAATGCCTGCGCGGCATCCATCACCGCGACCTGCCGCGCCTGCCGCTGTTCCGGGGTCATCGGCTCCCCGCCCACGATGCGCGCGAGCGCGGCGGGCGGTGCGGTCGCCAGCGTCGGTACCGGCGGATCGTGCGACAGCCCACCCGATCCGACGATGAGGACACGCTTTCCCAGGGTGGCGAGATGGGTTCCGACCGCGGCACCGAGCGCCCGCACTCGACGGAGCGGACCCAGCGGGGTGGCGACCGAGTTGATGAAGATCGGGATCACCGGCCGAGAGGTCGGGTCGCCGAAAAGCTTCTCAAGCGGCTGAACCGTGCCGTGATCGACATCCATGCTGGCCGAAAGCGCCACGTCGACACCCGATTCGAGGACGGCCCGCGCGCAGTCTGCTGCGACGTCCTCGGGGACGTTCAGGGGACCCG
The DNA here is from genome assembly GCA_964579685.1 of uncultured Mycobacterium sp. Lineage (GTDB taxonomy): Bacteria > Actinomycetota > Actinomycetes > Mycobacteriales > Mycobacteriaceae > Mycobacterium. The sequence goes on along the minus strand of CAZOIX010000126.1, from coordinate 7,777 downwards.
CATAGGTGCCGTAGTCGCCGACACCCCGTGCCGACGTGCCGATGCAGAAGGGCGGCATCGTTCGGTAGAAGAACCCGTTGTAGTGGTCGGGCGAGAAGACCACGACCAGCTCGGGGTCATAGTCCTCGACGAAACCGCGTGCCGCCGCGAGGGCCGACTCGACGTCGTCAAGCAGTTCCTGCGGTGGTCCCGGAAGGTTCAGTAGCGGACTGTGCGACATGCAGCACAGGGCCAGTGTCGCCATGAGAACTCGAGCCTCCTCCCTGGGGCAGACATAGGACATCGAAGAGTGATTCGCTCAGCTCGGGCGCTCGCTGCGCGATGCACGCGGCTGCGATGCACCGGTCGGGCCGCACGAAGAGCACGGAGTCGGTGTAGACGTCGAACCAGGCCTTCAGCGCACCCGTCCGGTCGCCCACCACCACCACGTCCGGGTCGTCGTGGCCTGCCCAGTGCAGCTGGGTCATGGGCCGCGCCTCGACGAAGTTGGCTCCCAACGCTTTCCAGCGGTCAAACGCCACGTCGCCGAGAATCGCGCGCAGATTGTTACTCCAGCACAGCACTGCGAATCCGGCGCCCAGCACATCGTCGAGCAGGATGTTCTGCTCCCCGCGGGTATCGACGCGCGGCTGGATGAACAGCGTGCCCGTCGGTGAGATTCCCCCGGAGGCACCGCTACCGGTCCCGGCGTGGAAGACGGCGCCCTGCTGATATCGCGGCATCGGCTTGAACCGCATCTCCAGCACGTAGCGCTTCAAGGTGGGCACGAGTGAGGCGCCATGGATGACTCGGTCGCGCAGCGCTGCCACCCGCCGATTCGTCGGCGAGATGACGCGCCCGACCATGGTCGACAGATCGATCATGGCCCGCGCATGTTTACGGCGCTCGACGTCATAGGTGTCCAGCAAGGCGTCGCCCGCCCGGCCGGTGACCACAGCGGCCAACTTCCACCCCAGGTTGGCGGCGTCCCGGATACCGCTGTTGTAGCCCTGGCCCTGCCATACCGGCATCAGGTGGGCAGCGTCGCCTGCCAGCATCAGACGTCCCTTGCGGAATGAGCCGGCGATGCGCGAATGATGGGTGTACACGCGATGCCGGATCATGTCGACCCGATCGGGGTGCGGAACCCGTTGTGCGAGCATGCGTCTGACGAAAGCGGGATCGTCGGCCAACTCGTCGGACTCGTCGTCGTGAATGAGGAACTCGAAGCGCCGGATACCATGGGCGATGGCGATCGACACGTACGGTCGCTTGGGATCGGCGCCGACTTCGCTGTTCGGGTGCCCCAGCGGGTCATTCGCGACGTCTACCACCAGCCAGCGGGTCGATGACGTCGTCCCGTCGAACGACACGCCCATCAATCGCCGGGTGGCGCTTCGCCCGCCGTCGCACCCGACGACGTAGCGCGCACGAACCGGATCCTTACCGCCGGCGAACTCAAGGGTGACGCCGTCGGACGTTTCGACGCAGTTCTCCATCCGATGCCCCCACCGGACCTCGACGTGGTCGAAGCGCTCCAGCCCGGCGAAAAGTTCGGCGTCGACCATCGGCTGAACGAAACCGTTGCGCTTGGGCCAGCCGAAACGCGCATCGGGCGGAGCCATTTCGGCGAGCAACCGGCGTTTGGCATCGAAGAAGCGCAGGATCTGGTTCGGCACGGTATGCGGGAGCACACGGTCGACGAGGCCGATGGACTGGAAGGTGCGCAGCGCCTCGTCGTCCAGGCCGACTCCACGGGGGTAGTCGATGAGGGTGTCGCGCTCCTCGACGATGAGCGTCTGAACTCCCTGCAGCCCAAGGATGTTGGCCAGCGTCAGCCCCGAGGGCCCGGCCCCGACGATGACGACGTCCACCTGATCGGTCATGGCTAGCGGCCCAGCAGGAAATCGAGATGCAGGCGATTGAAGGTCTTGGGATCCTCGTACTGTGGCCAGTGCCCGCACCCGGGCATGACCTCGAAGCGTGCGCCCGGGATCATTGATGCGATTCGACGCCCCTCGGCGACGTCGGCCGTCGGGTCATCGCTGGTCCACACCACCATGGTCGGCGCGATGATCGATCCGTACTCCTTCGGGCCGAGCAGGTTTCGTGCGCGGATATCCGGATCCTGCAGCGCCATGATGTCTTTCATCGCTGCGGCGAATCCGGGCTGACGGTACACACGCTGTCGGCTTGCGACGATGTCGTCGTAGTCCTTGGACTTGTCGGCCATCAACCACTTGATGCGCGCCTGGACCGTTTCCCACGTCGGATCCTCGGCGGCCGCCATCGACAACGTGATGATCCGCTTCATCACCTCGGGGTCGGCCTGCGATCCACCGGCGGTGTTGAGCACCAGTCGCTCGATCCGATCGGGCTGATCGGCGGCGGCGCGGGCAGCCACCCAGCCGCCGAGCGACTCACCGCTGATGTGGGCACGGTCGGCACCGATCGCGTCGAGGAACGCCATCAGATGGGATACGTAGTGGCCCACCTCGAGCGGGTGCCCTGGCTTGTCGGTGTAGCCATGGCCGAGCATGTCGATCGACCATGTCGAGAAATGCTCCGCGTGCGCCTCCAGGTTCCGCACGTAGGCCTCGGCATGCCCGCCCGAGCCGTGCAGAAACACCAGAGCCGGCTTGTCCAGATCGCCAGCGTGCAGGTAGCGGGTGCGCACCCCGCCCGCGTCCATGTAACCCTGCGAGAACGCGACGCCCTGAAGGTCGCTCCAGACGCTCTCGAAGTCGAGCAGCGGAGTCGATTCCGGCACTCGTCACCTCTCTTGACGGCGAGAATTGAATTCTCGTATTTTGTAAGCACTGTGCTCATTTATCGCACGTCTATGTGCACTATAGTCAGAGCATCACTCTCCTGAGTGGTAGATGTCAAGGAAGGTCAGGAAGGCGCCATGTCTGGATCGGACGGGTCTGGATTGGCCGGGTCTGATTCGGTCGGCGGGGCCAGCGCCAACGCCACGCCGACGGGAGCGCCCGGCTCGCAGACGTTGGCGCGCGGTCTGGCCGCGTTGCAGTTGGTCGCGACGTCCCGATCAGGATTGACAGCCCAACAGGTGGCCGACGACATCGGCGTGCACCGCACGATCGCCTACCGGCTGCTGTCCACGTTGTCGCAGTTCCGGCTCGTTGCCAAGGGTGAGGACGGCCGCTACCGGGCGGCCGCCGCGCTGGCGGTGCTCGGCGCGTCGTTCGACAACCATGTGCGCCAGCTGAGTCTGCCCACCCTGCGCACGCTGGCCGACGAACTCGGCAGCACGGTGTCCTTGCTCGTCGCCGAGGGTGATCAGCAGGTCGCCATCGCGGTGATCGTGCCGACAAATGTGTACTACCAACTCGCCTTTCACGAGGGCAGCCGGTACCCGCTGGATCGGGGCGCCGCGGGACTGGCGCTGCTGGCGAGCATGCCGCCGCGACCGGGCGAACGCGAGCTGATTCCCCACACCCGCCAACAGGGGTGGGTGATCACCCACGGTGAGGTCGAACCGAACACCTTTGGCCTGGCGGTGCCCGTGCGTCGACAGCCCCCGTCGCCACCGACGTGTATCAACCTCATCTCGCACCGCGAGGACGTCGTGATGGACGGTAAGGATGCGGTGATCAAGGCGGCCAACGAACTGTCCGCGATCCTGTCCTGAGGATTGCTTCAGCCGAAAGGATTGAGCACGTGACCAATTGGGATCACGAGGTCGATGTCGTCGTGCTTGGCAGCGGCGGCGCCGGGCTGACGTCCGCGCTGACAGCCGCGGTCAACGGCGCGTCGGTCGAGGTATACGAGAAGGCCGCGACCGTCGGCGGCACGACCGCCGTCTCGGGCGGCATCATTTGGATCCCGGCGCACAACAGGTTGTCCGAAGGTGAGCTCACGGTCGAGGACGCGATGAGCTACCTGCGCGCACAGTCGCTCGGCTTCATGGACGACGAACTGGTGGACACGTTCGTTCGTACCGGTCCGGAGATGCTCGACTTCGTCGAGGCGCACAGTGAATTGCAGTTCGAAGTCGCCGAGGGCTTTCCCGACTACAAGCCCGAGCTGCCGGGCGGCCGTCCTGCGGGCGGGCGATCGCTGAACGCCAAACCGTTCGACCGGTCCCGGCTGGGCGAATGGAGCGATCGCGTCACGTCGTTCCCCGCCGACTTCAGCAACGTCGGCATCGACGCCGAGACACGGGCACGCATCCACGCATCGGTAGACGACATGGCGGGTGACTATTGCGTGGCGGGCACCGCCCTGATCTCCGGACTGCTCAAGGGGCTACTCGACCTCGGTGTCGTTCCGCACACCAACGCGCGCGCGGTCGAGCTCATCGCCGATGCGCTGGGGATCACCGGCGTGCGGATCACTCAGGGCGACAACGAGTTCACCGTTCGCGCTCGTCGCGGCGTGGTACTGGGCACCGGCGGATTCGAATGGGATCCGAAGCTCGTCGAGGCGTATCTGCGCGGCCCGATGCGCGGTGCGGTCTCGCCTCCGAACAACACCGGCGACGGCTTGCGCATGGCGATGGCACACGGCGCCGATCTGGCCAACATGGGCGAGGCGTGGTGGGTACCGATCGTCCAACTGCCCGGCGATACGTTCGAGGGCCATCCGCGCAGCCGCAGTGTCCGGCTCGAACGGACCCGGCCCAGGAGCATCATCGTCAACCGCGCGGGTAATCGGTTCCTCAACGAGGCCGGCGAGTACAACTCGATGGCCGGCCCGTTCCACTTTCTCGACCCCAAGCGGGGATACGCGAACGACCCGGCCTGGATCGTGTTCGACTCCCAGCATTTCAAGCGGTACGGATTTCTCGGCGTCCTGCCCGAAGAAGAGGCCCCGGACTGGTTCGCACCGTCGGCCGACCTGGCGGAACTCGGCGAGAAGACGGGTATCGACGCCGATGGCCTGGCCGCCACCCTCGCAGCGTGGAACGACAACGTCGCCCATGAAGAGGACCCCGACTTCGGCCGCGGCGCAAGCGCATACGACGGATACTGGGGTGACGACCATGCCGCCACCCCGGCCCTGCGGACACTCGGTCCCATCGACACCCCGCCGTACTACGCCGTCCCGGTGTCGATCGGCGCGATGGGCACCAAGGGCGGCCCGCGCACCGACCGTGACGGCCGGGTGCTGCACGTCAGCGGGGCCGCCATTCCGGGACTGTTCGCCGCGGGCAATGCGATGGCGGGCGCGACCGGTAAGGCCTACGGCGGTGCGGGCGGAACACTGGGCCCTGCCATGGTTTTCGGGTATCGCGCCGGCATGGCGGTGTCGAGCCGACCGTCCTAGCGGTGAAAAATCTAGCCGGCGATGGCTGAGCCGACGAAGTAGCTGCCCAGCAATCCGATACCGATGATGACGACCCAGGCGTCGGTGATGCGGCACAGAAGTGGCGGCGCATGCCGCACCTCCATGAACTCGCGGAAGATGATGCGCACCTTGATGAGCGCAATCACGATCGCACTGACGGTGACCACCGTGCTGGCTCGCAACGTCCCGTTCTGATCCACCGTGTGATCGATCCACACGTAGGCCAGCGTCATCGACGTGAGGATCAGCCAGACGATCAGCAGGCGCTTGTTGAAGGTTGTACTCACAGTTCACCTCACGACGTAGAGCAGCGCAAAGATCAGGACCCACAGAAAGTCGACGGTGTGCCAGTAGGTGGCGCCCGTCTCGATGAGCTGCTGGGAGCGCCGAGCCGGGCTGCGCAGCTGATAGATCACCACGCCGAGCACGACGAAGCCGATCAACAGATGGATGCAGTGGATCGAGGTCAGGAAGTAGTAGTGCTGAAAGAACTCGTTGCTGGTGAACGTGTTGCCCATGCGGATCTCCATGACCCACTCGGTGACCTTGGACGCCAGGAACACGAGCCCGAATGCCAGTGTCATGAACGCGTTGATCAGAGCCGACCGGTAGGCGCCCTCTCGGGCCGACTGCACGCATCGGGCGATCGCCCACGAGCTCAGCAGCAGCGCGATGGTGTTGAACACACCGAAGCGAAGGTCGAGGCCTCCCTGGGACTGCAGATAGAGCTGCTCGTTCTGCGTGCGTGAGATCAGGTACACCGAGAAGTAGCCGGTGAACAGAAGCGACTCGAACAGCACGAACATCCACATGTCCGGCTGGCCGGGCACGAACTTCGTCGACTTCTCGTCCAATTGCTGCGGTGGCTCGGCCAGGTTCGTCATCGGACCGCCTCCACTGAATCCGTCTGCGCCGCCGAACTTTTGCCGGGAAGATCAGGAAGCGGACCATCGCCGAAGTCCTCGCGCTGGATCATCCTGCGCAGCAGCGTGAGAAACACACCGGTATAGAGGACGAAGACCACCATGTTGATCCACCACGCGATCGCGCCATTCCACGCGAAGGCGCCACGGTGAAAGATCCATGCGGGCGCGACAACGACTTCGGTCAGGGCGTTGCACAGGTTCAGGTAGCCGAACCATTTGGGGAACACCCGGTTCTTGTCGAGGAGGATCGCCACCATCCACACCAGCGAGCCGAGCATGAAGACACCCATGGTTCCGCTGAAGGACAGGAACGCGAAATCGTAGAGCCACTGGATCATCTCGGGGTCACGGTCCGGCCGAAGGGCCGCGACGGTCATCGCGATGGCCATCACGAGGAGGCCGGGCACAGCGCTCAGCGAATACATGGCCAGGTACGAGTACGCGAAGATGCGACTGACCGACATGCGCCGCATCGAGTACGCCAGAAGGGCGTTCATCGGCCCGCACATTCCCGCGATCAGAAACACCACACCGAAACCGGCAAGGATTCCCAGGCCGTGGTCGTTGATCCACCGCACCACCGTCGGGGTGTCCCAGCCGGGGCTTGGCGGCGGCTGAACGCGCGTGACGACGAAAAACAGCACGCCGTAAAGGTTGTAGAAGACCAGCATCACGTACCACGCGAACCACAGTTCGCGCTTGGGATGGAATCGGATATTCCACATGAACCTGCTCAGCGCGGAGCCCGCGGGCGGCTCGGGCGCCGTCACCGGCGGCGCCGTCGAGGTACTCATGCCGGGACCCGGTCCTCGACGTCATCCTCGATGCGCTGGCGCCGAATGTTCTGCGCGAGAACAACTGCCATGACGACAATCCACACAGCGATCGCAATGTTCTTGAGCCAGAAGGACAGCAATCCATCCCACGCGAAGGGGCCCGTCAACGTCACCGCACCAAAGGCGGCAGGCGCCATCGCCGCGGCAATGAGGAGATTGAACACGGCCACCCACGGCTTGAACACCGGCCGGTCCTGGCGATCCCAGAAGATGGCCAACGCCAACATCAGGCATTGAGCGATCAGATACGGCACGAGAATGGTGAAGGTGACCCACGCGAGGTCGTTGAGCAACTGGGTCAGCTCCGGCGAACGTTCCGGACGAAACGCACCGAGCAGCCAGAACATGTTGGCGATGAGGAAGGCCGCCGGCGGCCCGGCCGAACAGGCGATCAAGCTGTACGACAGGATCGGCGTGCGATGAGCCATCCGGCGTACCTGCATCGCCAGCAGGATCACCGTGGGGATCAGTCCGACGCCGAACCAGTTGAACAGGATCATGCTGTAGCGGATGCGCGCGGTGTCGTCGCGATAGAAGCCTGCCACCTCTTCGGCCGACATGGTCGGCGACATCGGATGAAGGAATCCCGGAAAGAGGAAGAACGCGGACACCCAGATGACCGCCAGCACCGGCACCGTCCAGAACAGAATCAACTCACCGTCACGTCGTTTCATCGTCGACACCGCCCCTGCCTAGCGTTGGTTGCCGATCGGCAACCTGCACGGT
>CAZOIX010000125.1:0-8361 GCA_964579685.1 uncultured Mycobacterium sp. | reverse complement strand
CGCCGTTGAACCGACGCATGAGCTCATCGCCCAGCGAAAGATAGAAGCGGGATTACCCGGGGTCACCCTGGCGGCCCGATCGACCAAGCAACTGGTTGTCGATGCGACGGGATTCGTGTCGTTCGGTGCCGAGTACGTACAACCCGCCGACCTCGATGACGTCTTTGGCTTCGTCGGCCGCTTCGGCCTTCACCTGAGGTAGCAGCTTGTGCCACCCGGCTTCGTAGTCTTCGGGTGTCTCCACCGGATCGAGGCCCTGGTCGCGCAGCCGCTTGTCGACCAGGAAGTCGATGTTGCCGCCCAGCACGATGTCGGTGCCACGACCGGCCATGTTGGTGGCCACCGTGATCGCGTTGAGCCGGCCGGCCTCGGCGATGATGTTGGCTTCCTGCTCGTGGTACTTGGCGTTCAACACGTTGTGCGGGATGCGGCGCTTGGTGAACTGACGCGAGAGATACTCCGAGCGCTCCACGCTGGTCGTGCCGATCAGCACCGGTTGGCCCTTCTCGTAGCGCTCGCTGACGTCGTCGACGACGGCGATGTACTTGGCCTCTTCGGTCTTGTAGATCAGGTCGGACTGGTCCGCGCGGATCATCGTCTTGTTGGTCGGGATGCTGACCACACCGAGCTTGTAGATCTCGTGCAGTTCGGCCGCCTCCGTCTGGGCGGTGCCCGTCATTCCGGCGAGCTTGTCGTAGAGGCGGAAGTAGTTCTGCAACGTGATGGTGGCCAGCGTCTGGTTCTCGGCCTTGATCTCGACATGCTCCTTGGCCTCGATGGCCTGGTGCATGCCTTCGTTGTAGCGGCGACCGACCAGCACGCGCCCGGTGAACTCGTCGACGATGAGCACGTCGCCGTCCCGCACGATGTAGTCCTTGTCGCGGGTGAACAGCTCCTTGGCCTTGATCGCGTTGTTGAGGTAGCTGACCAGGGGCGAGTTGGCGGCCTCATAGAGGTTGTCGATGCCGAGCTGATCCTCGACGAACTCGACGCCGATCTCGTGCACACCGATGGTGCGCTTGCGGATATCGACCTCGTAGTGGACGTCTTTCTCCATCAGCGGGGCGAGGCGGGCGAACTCGGTATACCAGTTGGACGCGCCGTCCGCCGGACCCGAAATGATCAGCGGCGTGCGGGCCTCGTCGATGAGGATCGAGTCGACCTCGTCGACGATCGCGAAGTTGTGGCCGCGCTGGACCAGGTCCTCCAGGGAGTGCGCCATGTTGTCGCGCAGGTAGTCGAAGCCGAACTCGTTGTTGGTGCCGTAGGTGATGTCGGCGCCGTAGGCGACGCGTCGCTCGTCGGGTGTCAGACCGGACAGGATGACGCCGACCTCCAGGCCAAGGAAGCGGTGGACGCGGCCCATCCACTCGGCGTCACGTTTGGCGAGGTAGTCGTTGACCGTGACGACGTGCACGCCGTTGCCCGAGAGGGCATTGAGATAGGCGGGCAACACACACGTCAGGGTCTTGCCCTCACCGGTCTTCATCTCTGCGACGTTGCCGAAATGCAGCGCCGCGCCGCCCATCACCTGGACATCGAAATGCCGCTGGTCAAGCACCCGCCAGGCGGCCTCACGAGCGACGGCGAACGCCTCGGGCAACAGGTCGTCGAGATCCGTCCCATCGGCGATGCGCTTCTTGAACTCGTCGGTCTTGGCCCGCAATTCGGCATCGGAGAGCTTCTCCACGTCGCCGGACAGGGTGTTGACGTACTCAGCCACCCCCTTGAGGCGCTTGACCATGCGGCCTTCGCCGAGACGGAGCAACTTATCCAGCACGCTATTCCTCAGGCTTTCCACATGGGTTGGATCTGATAGAGCTCAACCCATGGTAGCGACGTGCCGCACGACGCCGCCGGACCGCGTCAGGCCAGGCGAATCAAACCGTAATCGTAGGCGTGTCGGCGATAGACCACGCAGGGCTTGTCGCTCTCCTTGTCATGGAACAGGAAGAAGTCATGCCCGACGAGCTCCATTTGCGATAGCGCGTCATCGGTGGTCATCGGCGTCGCGGGGTGCTCCTTGGTGCGCACGATTCGCCCGGGTTCGTGGTCATCTTCGACCGGGGCGTCGACCTGCGACGATTCGGCTTCAGAGCCGTTCAGCACGTCGGGCAGCGGACCGATCGCGGTGGCCTCGGCCAACGACACCGGGGTCTTGTCGCCGTAGTGGATCTTGCGCCGGTCCTTGCTGCGGCGAAGCCGGTTCTCGAGTTTGCACACCGCCGACTCCAGGGCGGCATAGAAGCTGTCGGCGCAGGCCTCGCCCCGAACGACGGGGCCGCGGCCGCGCGCGGTGATTTCGACGTGCTGACAGTTCTTGCGCTGACGCCGATTGCGTTCGTGGTCCAGTTCGACGTCGAAGAGGTAGATGGTGCGGTCGAGTCGTTCCAGACGAGCCAGTTTGTCCGAGACGTAGATGCGGAAGTGCTCGGGAATCTCGACGTTGCGGCCCTTGACGACGATCTCGGCTCGCGGTTCGGCTTCGGGCGTCTCATCGGTGACCAGCGTCGCTTGGTCCGAGTCCATGGAATGGGTTGACATGCTTGGCAACTCGTTTCTCTTTCGCGTCCGCACGCATCAGCGTGCCCGGCTTGGTATGAAAACGCGCCGAGGGGCCCTGGATGTCTCATGCCTTGGTCGCGGCCCGCCGGTGCAAGGTGTCGTCTACTCACCTCCTACCGCTGCTGGGCGATGCCGGCGCTACCTGGCTCTGCGCCGCCGTGAGGCATTCACGGGTGGTTGATGCCGACGGTAGTCCGTGTTCACCCGGTCGTGCCACAAAATGCACGCACTTTTCGCGGCCCGTTTTCAGTTCTTCACAACACCTTGATGCCGAAGTAATTACCGGCGGCGTCACCGGCCCGGTCAGGCGTTGGCCAGAGCCAGTACCGCCACCACGGTTGCCCCGGCAGTCTGCAGGACCCGCAGGGATTCGCGTGCGGTCGCGCCGGTGGTCACGATGTCGTCGACGACCACCACCTCACCGCTCACCGGTCGCACGAGCTTCACCCGCCCGGCGAGGTTGCGCTGACGATCGGCGCCGGACAGACCCACCGAGTCGGCGACCAGGGCCCTCGTGCGCAGCGCCTGAACCACGATGACGCCGGGGTGGCCTGCCGTCGCGGCGAGCGCGATGCGGGTGACCGGGTCTCCCCCGCGCCGTCTGGCCGCCCACCGACGTGTCGGCGCGGGTATGACGGTCAACGGGGCCTCGACGACGCCCCAGGTCAGTAGGTGAGCCAGCCCCGCGCGAAGCAAACCGGCGAGCGGGCCGACGAGGTCGGCGCGGCCGCGCTCCTTGACGGCGACGATGGCCTCGCGTCGCGCACCGGCGTAGCGGCCCAGGGAGAACACGGGTACGCCCGGCTCGACCCTGGGGCTGATCAGGTGCGGATCGTCGGGTCTGACGGCCAGTTCCCTGGCGCAGGCGTCACACCATCGGGTCGAGCCTGCGCCGCAGCCGCCGCACTCCAGCGGAAGCACCAGATCGAGCATGTCCGCAGTGTGGCGGTGGTCTACGACATGTCGTTGCGCCGTGGGGACCGTCTTGCCGACATCACATCCACCTGAGCGTGCGCCTTCCCACGCCGAAATCCGACTTTTGCAGGGGAAGTGCGACTTGAGTTCAAGGGGTGGTTGCAAAACTCGGATTTGGGCGTGTTCGGGACCGCCGCGTCGCAGGCCGTCAACCCAGAAAGATGGAATCTCCCTGGACCGTAACGGCCTGCGACGCCAGCGGCTTGGTCGCAGGACCGTGCGCCACCGACCCGTCCAGGTTGAACTTGCTGCCGTGGCAGGGACAGTTGATGGTTCCGTCGACGATCTCATTCACCGCGCATCCGGCATGCGTACAGGTCGACGAGAAGCCCTTGAAATCGCCTGCCGCCGCTTGCGTCACCACGACCTCACCGACGATGACACCCGAGCCGACGGGAACCTCCGAGGTCTTGGCGATCGCACTGGTCGTGCCCGGCGTTTGCGTCGACGGGGCGGTGTCCCCGGACGCTTGCGGTTTCTTGCCATAGGTGGAGCACGCGGCGAGCACGGACGCGACCAGCCCTAGCCCCGCACCCATCAAGACCTTCTGACGGGAGAGCCGCAAATCTGTGAACGACATCGAAAACCTTTCCACTAGAACGTGATTCCACTGGTCTGGAAGAACCAAAGGGCTGAGGTCAACCAGACATAGACAAGCACGAAAAACAACAACCCGCCCGCGATCGGGAGCACCCATCCGCGCAGGCCGCTACGGGTCAACAGGATCATCTTCATGACGAAGATGCCATAGAAGAAGCAGCCGAACAGCGAATGGAACAACACGCGGCTGTCGGTTTCCTGGAATCCGAGCGCGTACAGGCAGTGCACGGCGACGGGCGCACTGGCCAGCACCGCCAGCCGCCCCGACCACACGTGCGCGGTGCCGATCCACCCGGGCGCCCTACCTCCGGGTACCAGCCGGTACATCGCAAAGGCCGACAGCAGTTGGAACACGGCGAGGGCCACCGCGAGAGTCGCCAGCCATGACTTCACCGCCGTCCCGCTGGAGAACCCGGCGACGCTCACCGAAAAGAACTGGGGCTCATGGACTTTTCCGAACACTCCCAAAGCGACGGCGACGAGCGCGCCGATCACGACGGCGATCAGCACCGTGGCATCGCCGCGCGACGATCTGATCCGCTCCGTGGCGAAAGACTCAGACATCGCTGGCGCCCTGCACCCGCGTCGCGATGACGGTGCGTCCGTCGATGACCGCGCGGCCGTCGGCGGTCAACCCCGGAGCCGGCATGGTCGATCCGTCGTCGTGCCTCAACACGCCCGTCGCCTTGCCCGAGGAGTCCACGATCCAGCTGCTGCGAACCCCGCCTTGGTCGTATACATACAGTCCTGCCGGGGGCTGCGCGGGTTGCGCGGTGAAGTTCCACGTCTTCTCGCCGATCCACAGCGTGCCAACGACTGACGCACCGTCGAGGCGCCCCTCGAGCCGGCTGTATCCGTCCTTGTTCGCAAGGCTCACGGCCCCGTTGACCGCGGACCCGCGCAGCCATGACTCGACGGTGTTGCCGTCGCACGCGTACGCGATGGCCTTGTCACCCGCGATGCTGATGTCCAAGGTGATGGTGCCGTAGGCGGTCGGGATCGTGCCGACGTAGTCCGCCTTGGCCGGAAAGGCCGGCGCGGGAGGAGTCGTGGGCGCCGGCGGGGAGGGCGCGGGAGCCGAGACAGCCACCGGCGCGCCCGACACCACGGGCTCGGGCTCCTGGGAAATGTTGGCGATCAGAATGCCTGCGCCCATGGCCGCCACCGCGGCGAGGGTGATCAGTGGGCCGCGAACCGTCATCGTCGTCTCTCCTTGGCTGTGGACCAACGCGCATTCGGCGTCGGCTCTCAGCACAACGGGCGTCGACGGGGGTTGGTTCAGCCCGATTTCACACTCGCCTCAGCCCGGTAGCACGGGCAACGCTCCGGGGACCATCAGCGGACGAACCTCCGACCACACCGGATCGTTGTCGGCCCCACTACCTGTCAGTTGCAGCACACCGCGTCCGTCTGCGACATAGACGGTCGACGGGTTCGCGGCCACGGTGGTGACCGGCATGAGCAGATTGCGGCTCGGTCCGTCCGAGTTGACGCCGTCGAGATTGACGTAGGAGACCGGATGCTGGGGATCCGTGCGGCTGACGACGATGTCGTCGCCCGTGCGCCACGACAGCGACACGACCGTGTTACGCAGCCCGAAGCCCAGTCGCCGCGGATACGTCAATGCGTAGCCTCCGCCGGGGGTCTGCTCCACCCCGGCCAAGATCACCTGGCCGTCGATGACCATCGCGGCGCGGGTTCCGTCCCGGGACAGTTGCAGCTCTCGCATGACGCCGGGGAACCGCGACGACACGGGAGTGGAGTCCACCGGTATGCGCGCCGGTTGTCCGGACGCGTCCTGGATGACGCGCACCACGTTCGTGCCGTCGACCACCACCCACACCGCATCGTCGAGGGACCAGCTGGGCCGCGTCAGGTTGCGCCCCTCCAGTGCCTGCGACGCATCGCCCCCGAGTGGACCGACCCACAGCGACGACGCCATGTCCGGTGCGCCGGGCCGCAACGTCACGATCGACGCGACGTTCTGGCCGGTGCGCGACACGGCGGCCGCCGTCTGACTCGGCATCTGCCCGAAAGCCCCGGGGACGCGTGGCGCGCGCTGGTTGTCCAGGAACACCAGTGACCCGTCAACCAACGCGTGCAGGCCCGCCGCCGCTCCCGGGGACGCTCCCGGATCGGTGGCCGCCACATCGGAGGTCTCCCACCCGTCGGCAAAACGATCGTCGAGCGCGGCGCCGTCGGCGGTGATCACGTACGGTCCGTTTATCCCGGCGCGCGAAAGTGTCCAGATGATCTGCGCCGCAAGCAGTTGGCGGCTGTGCGGATCGGTGGTCGACAGGTTTTCCAGATCGATCCTGGCACCGCCATAGCCTCTGCCGACACCCGTCTTGCCGCCGTCGGCGCGGGTCACCGGACCGCGCAGCTTCAGCGGTGGGCCCAGCAGATTGCGCACGCTGTTGGCCAGCTCTGGGCGTGGCCCGGCGATCAACTTGCTGATCAGTTCGGTGGCCAACTGGTCGGGGTCGGATACGGCGACATACCGCGGGTCGGGTACCACCGTGTTGCCGGTCGGGTCGGCGAAATACAACGTGTTGCGCTTGTACGTCGACTGAAACTGTTGCCAGTCAAGGAAAACCCCGTTGGGCAGTTTGTCGATACGCCAGCCGCCGGGTGTTTTGACCAGTTCGATCGGGCCGGGGTCGGGCAGCGCGCCCTCACCGGTCTCGAAGACGCCAAGGTCCGACAGCGACCCAAGAATGTCTGCACGCATGTGCACCGTGACCCGATCGGGGCCGCGGGTTTCGACGAAGACGACGTTGTCGATCAGCAGCGCGCTGCCTGCGTCATCCCATGCGCTCGAACCTGATTCGGTGAGGAACTGGCGCGCCGCAAGGTGTCGGTTGGCGGGATCGGCGGTGGCCTTGAGGAACTCCCGCAACAGCACATCGGGATCCATCCCCGGGGTGGGCTTGGGCAGGCTCGGTGGTGCGGGTCGCTCCACGGTGCCGATGGCTTGCGGCGACGACGAACTCGGCACTCCGGCGCAACCGGCGAGCGCGAACATCAGCAGCCAGACGAGGGCTGCGACGCGCTTCACACGTTCTCCGTTTCCCGGGCGGTTCGGCGCGGGGCGGTATCGGGCCCAACGGGTTTGAGCGGAAGCGGGCTCGTGGTGACCTTGTGTCCGCGCACCAACGGCAAGGTGAGCCGAAAGCAGGCGCCTTTACCCGGCTCGCCCCAGGCCTCCAGCCGGCCCTGGTGCAGCCGGGCGTCCTCGATGCTGATGGCCAATCCCAGTCCGGTGCCACCGGAGCGACGCACGCGCGACGGATCGGAGCGCCAGAAACGGCTGAACACCAACTTCTCTTCGCCCGGTCGCAACCCGACACCGTAGTCGCGCACCGTCACCGCCACGGTGTCGTCGTCCACACCCATCCGGATGCGCACCGGCTTGTGCTCGGCGTGGTCGATGGCGTTGGCGATCAGGTTGCGCAGGATGCGTTCCACCCTGCGCGGGTCGACCTCGGCGATGACGCTGGCCGACGGCATGTCGACGATCAGCTCGATGTCGGCGTCGGCGGCCAGATGGCCGACGTTGTCCAGCGCGCTCTGCACCGTCGCACGCAGATCCACCGATTCGACGGACAGTTCGGCGACGCCCGCGTCGTGGCGGGAGATCTCCAGTAGATCGTTGAGTAGCGTCTCGAAGCGGTCGAGTTCGCTGACCATCAGCTCAGTGGAGCGTCGCAGTGCCGGGTCGAGCTCGTCGCCGTGGTCGTGGATCAGGTCGGCGGCCATGCGAACGGTCGTCAGCGGGGTGCGCAGTTCGTGGCTGACGTCAGAGGTGAACCGCCGCTGCAGATTGCCGAACTCCTCGAGCTGGGTGATCTGGCGGTGCAGGCTTTCGGCCATGTCGTTGAAGGACACCGCCAGCCGGGCCATGTCGTCCTCGCCCCGCACCGGCATCCGCTCGGTCAGGTGTCCTTCGGCGAACCGCTCGGCGATCCGCGAGGCCGACCGCACCGGAAGCACGATCTGCCGGGCCACCACCAGCGCGATCCCCGCGAGCAGGATCAGCAGCACGACGGCGCCGGTGGCCATGGTGCCGCGCACCAGTGTGATGGTGGATTCCTCGTTGTTCAGGGGAAAGATCAGATAGAGCTCGAGATTGGCCACCGGCGACGACGTCGGGCTGCCGACGATCAGCGCCGGGCCGGAGAATCCTTCGGTGTGCACGGTCGCGTACTGATAGCTGACCTG
>CAZOIX010000124.1:0-8394 GCA_964579685.1 uncultured Mycobacterium sp. | reverse complement strand
GTGCAGCAGCGTGAACGCATGCGCACTTGTGCCGAGCGCGGGCACCCCGTACGTGCGTTGCGCCTCGAGGTTCGAGGATCCGGTGAATCCCGCGATGTAGGCGGCGCGGGCAGCTGCCACGGCGGCCAGTTCGTGGGTGCGCCGCGAGCCCATCTCGATCAACGTGCGACCTTGTGCTGCGACCGCCATCCGTGCGGCAGCCGACGCGATCGCCGTGTCATGGTTCAGGATCGACAGCGCGAGGGTTTCCAGGACGACGCACTCGCCGAACGTGCCGTGTACGGCCAGCACCGGCGAGCCGGGAAAATAGAGCTCGCCCTCGGGGTAGCCGTCGACATCGCCACGGAACTCGTAGCGAGCCAGGTATTCGAGTGTGGCGTCGTCGAGGAACTCCGAAAGGCATGCCAATGCCGAATCGTCGAAGGTGAACTGCGCCAGTGCCGACACGAAGCGGGCTGTTCCGGCCACGACGCCGTAGCGGCGGCCCTCGGGAAGCCGGCGGGCGAATACCTCGAACGTCGTCCGTCGGTTTGCGGTGCCGTCGCGTAGCGCGGCCGCAAGCATCGTCAACTCGTATTTGTCGGTGAGTAGCGCCGGGGACATCCCCTCGGGCATCAGGACCACACCGCAACCGTATCGGCTGACGGGCGGCAAGCCCTCGCTTCGACCGGTGTGGCACGCATGTCGTGCACCGATGCGGCCGCGTATCCGCCGGGTGCATCGTCCGAAGGTCTCGCTATCCTTATCTACATGGTTACGCCGGCGAAGGCCCGACCGGGAACTCGCGAGGAACGGGACGTCGCCACCGTCGATGCGACCGATAGCCCCTGGGTGACCTTGGTCTGGGACGACCCGGTCAACCTGATGACCTACGTGACGTACGTCTTCCAGAAGCTCTTCGGGTACAGCGAGCCGCACGCGACCAAGCTCATGATGCAGGTGCACAACGAGGGCAAGGCCGTGGTGTCGTCGGGCAGCCGGGAGTCGATGGAGGTCGACGTCTCCAAGCTGCACGCCGCGGGCTTGTGGGCGACCCTGCAGCAGGACCGCTGACCCGAACGTGCGCAAATGGAAACGGGTCGATACCGCTGACGGTCCGCGCTTCCGATCGGCGCTCGCTGCGCATGAGGTATCGCTGTTGCAGAACCTCGCAACGTCGATGGTCGGCATGCTTGAGGACCGCGAATCATCATCTCCCGCTGATGAACTCGAAGAGATCACCGGTATGCGCACCGGCCACTCGTCGCCACCGCAGGACGAGACGATGAGGCGACTGTTGCCGGACTTCTTCCGGCCTCAGACCGACCACCCCGCGGGCTCCGGCCAGGCCGAGAGCCTCAACAGCGCGCTCCGCAGCCTGCATGAGCCGGAGATCATCGACGCCAAACGTGAAGCGGCCCAAAGGTTGTTGGACACCGTCCCGCAGCAGGGCGGCAAGTTCGAGCTCACCGAGGACGACGCACATGCCTGGGCTGCGGCGGTCAACGACATGCGACTCGCGCTGGGCACGATGCTCGGCGTCGCCCAGGACGGTCCTGGCGAGTTGCCCCCTGAACATCCGATGGCCGGGCATCTGGACGTATATCAGTGGCTCACGGTGATGCAGGAGTACTTGGTGCTCGGCATGATGGGAAAGTCCTGACCATGGGTGCGATCACAGACGTCGGCGGCATCCGCGTCGGCCATCACCATCGCATCGATCCCGACGCCGAACTCGGTTCGGGGTGGGCCACCGGCACGACGGTCGTGTTGGCCCCACCGGGGACCGTCGGCGCCGTCGATTGTCGCGGCGGTGCACCGGGCACCCGGGAGACCGATCTGCTCGACCCGATCAACTCGGTGCGCCACGTCGACGCGGTGGTGCTCAGCGGGGGCAGTGCGTTCGGACTGGCCGCGGCACACGGCGTGATGGAGTGGCTCGAGGAACAGGGCCGCGGTGTGGCAATGGATGACGGCGTGGTCCCGATCGTCCCGGCCGCGGTGATTTTCGATCTTCCGGTCGGTGGATGGAAGTGCCGTCCGACTGCCGACTTTGGTCGCGCCGCCGCCGAGAGCGCGGGCGCCGACGTGGCCGTCGGCACGGTGGGTGCCGGGGTCGGCGCGCGCGTCGGAGTGCTCAAAGGGGGTGTCGGCACAGCGTCGGTGACGCTCGACTCCGGTGTGACGGTGGGAGCGGTCGTGGTCGTCAACGCCGCCGGTGACGCCGTGGATACCGCGACGGGGTTGCCCTGGCTGGCCGATCAGATCGAGGAGCTCGGCCTCGTCGCACCCCCCGCCGACCAGATCGCGGCCTACGCAGACCGCCACACCGAGCTCAGCCCGCTCAACACCACGATCGCCGTCGTCGCCACCGATGCGGTGCTGAGCAAGGCCGGATGCCGCCGCGTGGCCGTCGCCGCGCAGGACGGACTTGCGAGGACCATCCGGCCGTGTCATACCCCGCTCGATGGCGATACGGTGTTCGCACTGGCCACCGGAGCCATCGAGGTGCCACCCGACCCGACCACCCCGGCGTCGATGTCGCCGGAGGTCCCTCTGATCACCGCGCTCGGGGCGGCCGCCGCGGACTGCCTGGCCCGCGCGGTCCTGGTCGGTGTGCTGGCTGCGGAGTCGGTAGCAGGAATACCGACGTACCGGGACATGTTGCCCGGAGCGTTCGAATGAAAGGTCTGAGACTGTGCTGGTGATCCGAGCGGATCTGGTCGACGCCATGGTCGGCCATGCCCGCGCCGACCACCCCGACGAAGCGTGTGGGGTGATCGCGGGACGGGAGGGCGCCGATCGCCCCGAACGGTTCATCGCGATGACCAACGCGGAGCGCTCGCCCACCTTCTATCGGTTCGACTCGGGCGAGCAGCTCAAGGTCTGGCGCGCGATGGACGACGCCGACGAGGCTCCGATAGTCATCTACCACTCCCATACCGCCACCGAGGCGTACCCGAGCCGCACCGACATCTCGTACGCGTCCGAACCGGACGCCCACTATGTGTTGGTGTCCACACGCGACCCCGACGAGCACGAGCTGCGCAGCTACCGCATCGTCGACGGCGTCGTCACCGAAGAGCCCGTCAAGATCGTCGAGCAGTACTAGAACTTTGAAAGGAGTGGCCGACCCATGTCTGTCACCGTGTCGATCCCGACCATTCTGCGCACCCATACCGGCGGCGAGAAGCGCGTCGCCGCGGCCGGCGAAACCCTGGGTGCGGTGATCAGCGATCTCGAGGCGAACTACTCGGGGATCTCCGAGCGCCTGATGGATAACGGCAAGCTGAACCGGTTCGTCAACATCTATGTCAACGATGAGGATGTGCGGTTCTCCGGAGGGTTGGACACCGCGGTCTCCGATGGAGATTCGGTGACGATCCTGCCCGCCGTCGCGGGTGGCTGAGTGACCCGATACGACTCTCTGATTCAGGCGCTCGGCGATACGCCACTGGTAGGCCTGCAACGGTTGTCGCCCCGGTGGCACGAGCAGCCCCACGTGCGGTTGTGGGCCAAACTGGAGGACCGCAATCCCACCGGCTCGATCAAGGACCGGCCTGCGCTGCGCATGATCGAGGACGCCGAGCGACGGGGTGTATTGCAGCCGGGCGCAACGATTCTCGAACCGACCAGCGGCAACACCGGTATCTCACTGGCCATGGCCGCCCTGCTCAAGGGCTACCAGATGATCTGTGTGATGCCCGAGAACACCTCCGTCGAGCGGCGGCAGCTGCTTGAGCTCTACGGCGCCCGGATCATTTACTCGCCGGCTGAAGGTGGCTCGAACACCGCGGTCGCTCATGCGAAAGAGCTTGCGCTGCAGAATCCTTCGTGGGTGATGCTCTACCAGTACGGCAATGAGGCCAACACGCTGGCGCACTACGAGGGCACCGGCCCCGAGCTGTTGGCCGACCTGCCGGAGATCACGCACTTCGTCGCGGGCCTCGGCACCACCGGAACGCTGATGGGTACCGGACGATACCTGCGCGAGCACAAGCCCGGAGTGCAGATCGTGGCGGCCGAGCCCCGCTACGGCGAGGGTGTGTACGCCCTGCGCAACATCGACGAGGGGTTCATCCCCGAGCTGTATGACCCCGACGTGTTGACCACCCGCTTCTCAGTGGGCTCCTACGACGCGGTCAAGCGCACCCGCGAGCTCGTCCAGGTCGAAGGCATCTTCGCCGGTATCTCCACCGGCGCGGTGCTGCATGCCGCGCTCGGCATGGCGGCCAAGGCGGTCAAGGCGGGTGAGCAGGCCGATATCGCGTTCGTCGTGGCCGACGCCGGTTGGAAGTATCTGTCGACCGGCGCGTACGCCGGTAGCCTGGATGACGCGGAGGACGCGTTGGAAGGGCAGTTGTGGGCGTAGGACCGGGATACCCGGGGTTGTCGGGCACACCGGCGGAGCCGAAGAAACGGCCCGCTTGGGTTGTCGGCGGCGTGACGATCATCAGCTTCGTCGTGCTGCTGTGGCTCATCGAGCTGTGGGACTCGCTGACCAACCACCGCTTGGACAACAACGGCATTCGTCCGCTGGAGATCGACGGGCTGTGGGGGATCATCTGGGCGCCGCTGCTGCACTCGGACTGGAATCACTTGATCGCCAACACCGTACCGGCGCTGATACTCGGCTTCCTGATGACGCTCGCCGGTTTGTCGCGGTTTCTCTTCGCCACCGCCATCGTCTGGATCCTCGGCGGCTTCGGCACGTGGCTGCTCGGCAACGTCGGCGCGCACTGCCCGTATGTCGGCGTGCGCTGCGAGACCAACCACATCGGCGCCTCCGGCCTCATCTTCGGGTGGCTGGCATTCCTGATCGTGTTCGGATTCTTCACACGCAAGGTCTGGGAGATCGTCGTCGGCGTCGTGGTGCTCCTGGTGTACGGCAGCGTGCTGTTCGGCGTGCTGCCTGGAACCCCTGGGGTTTCGTGGCAGGGTCACCTCTGCGGTGCGCTCGCCGGTGTCGTGGCGGCGTACGTGCTCTCGGGGCCGGAACGCAAGGCGCGCGAGCGCCGCAAGGTCGCGCCGAAGAACCCGTATCTGACGACGTGAGTTCTGCAACCGCACCCGTCGGAATCTTCGACTCGGGAGTCGGCGGGTTGACGGTCGCACGGGCGATCATCGATCAGCTGCCCGACGAAGACATCGTCTACGTCGGTGACACCGCCAACGGCCCGTACGGTCCGTTGACGATTCCGGAGATCCGCGCGCACGCGTTGGCGATCGGCGACGACCTCGTCTCGCGTGGCGTCAAAGCGCTCGTGATCGCGTGCAACACAGCGTCATCGGCATGTCTGCGCGATGCCAGGGAGCGGTATGCGCCCGTGCCGGTGATCGAGGTGATCCTGCCCGCCGTCCGTCGCGCGGTGGCCGCGACCCGGAATGGCCGCATCGGCGTCATCGGCACCGAGGCGACCATCGCGTCGGGCGCATATCACGATGCATTCGCGGCGGCGCGCGACACCGAGGTGATCGGCGTGGCGTGTCCACGGTTCGTCGACTTCGTCGAGCGGGGCGTCACCAGCGGCAGGCAGGTGCTCGGTCTCGCGGAGGGATATCTGGAGCCACTTCAGCGCGCAGAGGTCGACACCTTGGTGCTGGGCTGCACGCACTATCCGATGCTCTCGGGATTGATTCAACTCGCCATGGGGGATCACGTCACATTGGTGTCCAGCGCAGAGGAAACCGCCAAGGACTTGCTCCGGGTGCTCACCGAACTCGATTTGCTACACCCGCATCCCGACGAGCCGGAGTCCACCGTTCGGCGCCGTTTCGAGGCAACTGGCGATCCTGAGGCGTTCACCACACTTGCAGGTCGTTTCCTCGGCCCGACGCTAGACGGTGTTCGCCCTGTTCAACGGGCTGTCGACGGCAAAAAGTGAATTCGATCGCGTAAACCGGCGATGTTTTCGTCACGTGGCTATTGGGCATGGCAAGCTAGTGAGCGTGCGAATCACCGTACTTGGCTGCTCCGGCAGTGTCGTCGGGCCTGATTCGCCAGCGTCCGGTTATCTGGTCACCGCGCCTGACACCCCACCGTTAGTGCTCGATTTCGGTGGCGGCGTGCTGGGCGCACTGCAGCGCTACGCGGATCCGAATTCGGTGTACGTACTGCTCTCGCACTTGCACGCAGACCACTGTCTGGATCTGCCCGGCCTGTTCGTCTGGCGGCGCTATCACCCGTCGCCGGCGCAACAGCGCGGTGTGATGTACGGGCCGGCCAACACCTGGGCCCGGCTCGGTGCCGCGTCGTCGCCCGAGGGCGGGGAGATCGACGACTTCTCCGACATCTTCGAGATCCGTCACTGGGTGGACAACCGTGCGGTGGAGATCGGGACGTTGAGCGTCGTACCGCGCCTCGTCTGCCATCCGACCGAGTCGTACGGCATCCGGATCACGGATCCGGCGGGTGCCACGCTCGTCTACAGCGGAGACACCGGGTATTGCGATGCGCTTATCGACCTGGCCCGCGGGGCCGATGTCTTCCTGTGCGAGGCGTCCTGGACGCATTCGCCCGAGCGGCCGCCACGGCTGCACCTGTCGGGTACGGAAGCCGGTCGGGCCGCTGCCAACGCGGGGGTCGGTGAATTGTTGTTGACGCACATCCCGCCGTGGACCTCGCGCGAAGACGTGATCAGTGAGGCGAAGGCCGAGTTCGACGGGCCCGTGCACGCGGTCGTGTGCGGCGAGTCATTCGACGTCACGCAGTCCTGAGCGGTGCCCGACTGCCGGCACCGCCGGCCCGTCGCGCCCACCCGATAGGGTTGGGCCGTGTCCAGACGAGAAGACGGTCGGCTCGACGACGAGTTGCGCCCGGTTCGCATCACCCGCGGCTTCACCACGCATCCGGCCGGGTCGGTACTTGTGGAATTCGGCCAGACCCGGGTCATGTGCACGGCCAGCGTCACCGAGGGTGTGCCCCGGTGGCGAAAGGGGTCCGGGCAGGGCTGGTTGACCGCCGAGTACGCGATGCTGCCCGCCGCCACCCATGAACGCTCCGACCGTGAGTCGGTCAAGGGCCGCATCGGCGGACGCACCCAGGAGATCAGTCGGTTGGTCGGCCGGTCGTTGCGCGCCTGCATCGACTTGGGAGCGCTGGGGGAGAACACCATTGCGGTCGACTGCGACGTGTTGCAGGCCGACGGCGGCACCCGGACCGCGGCCATCACCGGTGCCTACGTCGCGCTGGCTGACGCGGTGACCTACCTGTCGGCGGCGGGCAAACTCTCGGATCCGCGGCCGCTGTCGTGTGCGATCGCGGCGGTCAGCGTCGGTGTCGTCGACGGCCGCATTCGCGTCGACCTGCCCTACACCGAGGACTCGCGCGCCGAGGTTGATATGAACGTCGTCACCACCGATACCGGAACGCTGGTCGAAATCCAGGGCACCGGTGAGGGAGCCACGTTTCCGCGCTCGACGCTGGACAAGATGCTTGACGCCGCGATGGCGGCATGTGAGCAGATCTTCGTCATTCAGCGTGAGGCACTGGAGTTGCCCTATCCCGGCGAGCTGCCGGAGTCGGGTGAGCCGGCGAAGAAGGCATTCGGCAGCTGACCGATCCTGACAACGAGCAAGCACCCCCGGCCTTGTGAGCCGAGGGTGCTTCCCGCGTGGATTACTTGGACCTGCCGCTGGCGGCCTTCTGGCGCCCTTCCTGTGTCTTGGCCTTGGCGCGCGCCGTTTCGGCTTCGGCCTCGGCGCGGGCCGCATCAAGTTGGTGCGACGCCTTCTCGACCTGCGCGCGACCCTCTTCCTGAAGATCGCCTCGGCTCAAGATGAGCCCGATGACCTGCTTCGTGAACCCGATCGCGCCCGACACGATGCCCCGCACTGCCTCGATGGGTCCGCTGTTGTTCTCGGCCACTAGTTCCCCTCCGTTCCGTTGTCGACCGACCGTGTTGTCGGCGACGTGACGAAATAGCGATACCCGGCGCTAACTGCAGCAAGCAGATTGTTAGCGGTATCACAGCGGGAGGGCGTCTACGGTTGTCTGGTGTTTCGGAGCAACTGTTGACGGATCTGCTTGTCGCCAGCCGCAATCGCAAGAAGCTGGCCGAGCTGCACCGGGTACTCGACGCGGCGGGAATCTCGGGTTTGACGCTGTTGTCGCTCGATGACGTGGCTTCGTTCGACGAGGCGCCCGAGACGGGCGCCACATTCGAGGAGAACGCATTGGCGAAGGCGCGTGACGCGTTTCGAGCCACCGGTATCGCGTCGGTGGCCGACGACTCCGGACTTGAGGTGGCGGCGTTGAACGGAATGCCCGGGGTGTTGTCGGCGCGGTGGTCGGGTCGCCACGGCGACGACCCGGCGAACACCGCTCTGCTGTTGGCCCAGCTGGGAGATGTGCCGGACCCGCGAAGGGAAGCCGCGTTCGTGTCGGCGTGCGCACAGGTTTACGGCCAGGGCGCG
>CAZOIX010000123.1:0-8417 GCA_964579685.1 uncultured Mycobacterium sp. | reverse complement strand
GCCATGTACGGCGCCACCAATTCCTGAAACTTCGCCGTCGCTGCGGTGGAGAACATCAGCACCGCCTTGCCCGCCGCACCGGACAGACGCAACCGCACATCCAAGTCATGTGTGTCGCGGAGGTAGTCGCGAAGACGGATCCGCGATCCCTCGCTCATCGCCTCGACACAGATTTCGATGCGACCGCTGCCGCCTGCAGTGCGTTGCTGCAAACCCTTGGACCGAGCGGTAAATGCGCCGTCATCCATGTACCAGATCGCCAGCGCCAGTGGCGTAAGCGCTTTCAGATATTCCTCGGAGAGGAATTTCTTGCCATCCCCCAGGTACACCGAGCGCTGCAGCTCGGCCAGTTCAGGCAGCGGAGTGAAATCGACAAACCGTGAACCTTTGGCATTCTCACTAACAGAATGACCGATGTTACCCATCAGCGCGGTCTTCCAGTCTAGGTATGCAGCCTGCCTGGCGCCGTGTCCGAGCCGGAACCGAACACCGTTGCGGCCATGAAGGTTCGGGGACAGGTTCCCGTCACCCATCAACGACCCGAGCACCACCTGGAACTGCTGATCGCTGAGCCGGTGCGGCTCGGACGCCAGCACTCGGTCGCCGGTAATGAGGTCTCCGGCCTCTGCCCAACCGGCCGGAGTGCGGATGAGGTGGTTGGGCGTCGCGGCAAACTGCGACTTGCCGTTGCCACCCGACTTCTCAACCGTGAATTGCAAGAACTGCTCGGCGGGCCCGTTGTTGAACCAGTTCACGATCTTGCGCGGGACGATCCGGTCGGAGTCCGGGTCGTAGGACATCACCTCGACGTCCAACTTTTGGTTGACGATCTTGCCGATCTTCTCGGTGGTCCCATCGGCCAACTGCACTCGCGTGCTGTAGTTGAAGCACCCGAACATCACACCGATCTTCTCGCGCAGCTGGTTGATGAAGATTGCCGTGGTGCCCGAGTTGTTCAGGGCGCCGGTCATCTTCCGCAGCGCCTGGCTCATCAGGCGGGCCTGCAGGCCGACGTGGCTGTCCCCCATCTCGCCCTCGATCTCCGCACGCGGGACCAGTGCCGCCACCGAGTCGATGACCAGGATGTCCAGCGCGCCGGAGCGGATCAGCATGTCGGCGATCTCCAGCGCCTGCTCACCGGTGTCCGGTTGGGACACCAGCAGCGAGTCGGTGTCCACACCCAGCTTCTGGGCGTAGTCCGGATCCAGCGCGTGCTCGGCATCGATGAACGCGGCGATGCCGCCTGCGGCCTGGGCGTTGGCGACCGCGTGCAGCGCGACGGTGGTCTTACCCGAGGATTCCGGACCGTAGATCTCGATGACGCGGCCGCGCGGGAGCCCGCCGATGCCGAGCGCCACGTCGAGGGCGATCGAGCCGGTGGGAATGACCGAGATCGGCGGGCGAACATCTTCGCCGAGCCGCATCACCGAGCCTTTGCCGAAGTTCTTGTCGATCTGCGCGAGCGCCAGTTCGAGGGCTTTCTCGCGGTCAGGGGCCTGCGTCATGGGGGTCTCCGTCCTCGTGCGTGATCGGTTCTCGATCGGTTGGCCGTGACGCTAGAGGTCGATACCGACAAGTCGGCCTGACCAGCATCCCGCGCTGTCCCCACAGTAGACGAACACCTGTTCGATTCAAGCTGACACGCCGGGCGCCGCGAGCGGAGCTGTTATGCCTGCGGGACTGCCGAGGACGGTCTGCTCGCCGGAACAAGATCTCGCGCCTATGGTGAAGTCAGCCCGGCCGGACGGGGAAACCATGCACGAAATGGCGCTGACGCAAGGTGTGGTCGACGCGGTGTGTGAGCACGCCGCGGGCCGTCACGTGCACAGCGTCAAACTCGAAGTGGGCGCGCTGTGCGCCGTCGTTCCCGACTCGATGCAGTTCTGCTTCGAACTGGCCACCGCAGGCACCGTCGCTGACGGTGCGCGTCTCGACGTGAACATCCAACCCGGCGCTGCGCACTGTCGCACCTGCGGTCAGACCTTCGAACTGCCTGACCTGATCTTGTTGTGCCCCTGTGGCAGTGCCGATGTGGACGTCGTCGCCGGCCGCGACTTGAAGATCATCTCGATGGAAGTGAGCTGAGCATGTGCGCAACCTGCGGCTGCGGTGACGACGGGGCAACCATCACGGTGCCTGGCCACGATCACCCGCACGATCACCCGCATGATCACAAACACGATCACCCCCACACCGAGACCATCTCCCTGGAACAGCGGGTGCTGGCCAAGAACGACATGTTGGCCGAACAGAACCGCCGATGGCTGGCCGAGCGCGGAATTCTCGCGTTCAACATGACCAGCTCACCCGGCGCGGGTAAAACGACCCTGCTCGAGAGCACGATCCGCCTCATGGGTCCGCAGCGGCAGGTGTCGGTGATCGAAGGCGATCAGGAGACCGTGCTCGACGCCGACCGGATCACCGCTGCCGGTGCGCGCGCGGTGCAAGTCAATACCGGTGCGGGGTGCCATCTCGACGCCGAGATGATCGACCGTGCGCTACACACCCTCGCGCCGCAGGCCGGTTCACTGCTGTTCATCGAGAACGTCGGAAACCTGGTCTGTCCCGCACTGTTCGACCTCGGGGAGCACAGCAAGGTCGTCGTGATCTCGGTGACCGAAGGAACCGACAAGCCATTGAAATATCCACATATGTTCGCGGCGGCCGGACTTGTGCTCATCAACAAGATCGACCTGCTGCCGTACGTCGATTTCGATCTCGATCTCTGCGCGCAGCACGCCCGTTCGGTCAATCCCGACGTCGACATCGTCGCGGTCTCGGCAACCAAAGGTGACGGAATGGACCTCTGGCATCAGTGGATTGACGAACGCGCAAATGAACTGCGTGTAACTGCGGCCGACATGTGATTGACAACACACTGAGGCGGGAGTAGACCGAAGTTAGCGACGCGCAAGTGGGCCGACGGGCGACTCCTGCGCCGCTAGGGACCACAGCCCGGTCCCGGAAAGCCGTGAGCATGCTAAGTGATGCTGCCAAGAAGGCGGAAGAAACCCTGATCCACGTTCTGTGGATCAATGCCGGTCTCAGTTGCGACGGCGACTCCGTGGCATTGACCGCCGCCACCCAACCAAGCATCGAGGAGATCGCGCTCGGAGCACTTCCCGGTTTGCCCCAAATCGCCGTGCACTGGCCGTTGATCGACTTCGAATGCGGACCGACGGGGGGCGCCGACGACTTCCTCGAATGGTTCTTCAAGGCCGACCGCGGCGAGCTGGAACCCTTCGTGCTGGTCGTCGAGGGATCGATCCCCAACGAGGACCTTCATCAGGAGGGGTATTGGTGCGGGTTCGGCAATGACCCGGCGACCGACCAACCGATCACCACCAGCGAGTGGCTGGACAGATTGGCGCCCAAGGCGACCGCGATCGTGGCCGTCGGCACGTGCGCGACCTACGGCGGCATCCACGCGATGGCAGGCAACCCCACCGGCGCGATGGGTGTGCCCGACTACCTCGGCTGGGACTGGAAGAGCAAGGCGGGCATACCCATCGTGTGCGTGCCCGGCTGCCCCATCCAGGGCGACAACCTCTCCGAGACATTGACCTACCTGCTCTACATGGCGACCGGGCAGGCGCCGATGATTCCGCTCGACGACGCCCTGCGGCCGCAATGGCTGTTCGGCCACACGGTGCACGAGGGGTGCGACCGCGCCGGCTACTACGAGCAGGGCGATTTCGCGACCGAATACGGCTCACCGAAATGCATTGTGAAACTTGGCTGTTGGGGGCCGGTCGTCAAGTGCAACGTACCGAAGCGCGGCTGGATCAACGGCGTCGGCGGCTGCCCGAACGTCGGCGGCATATGCATCGGATGCACGATGCCGGGGTTCCCCGACAAGTTCATGCCCTTCATGGACGAACCGCCCGGCGGAAAGATCTCGACTGCCGCCTCCGGCTTGTACGGCTCGGTGATCCGCAATCTGCGCCACATCACAGGAAAGACCGTTGACAAGGAGCCGAGCTGGCGGCATCGGGGCAAGGAACTGACCACAGGAGCCAAGCGCACCTGGTAGGTGCCACGCAGACGAAAGGCAAAACTCAATGACAACCACAGTTCCGGGACCCCAGCACACCAAGAAGGATCCGAGCACGCTGGTCGAGATGTCGTGGGATCCGATCACCCGAATCGTGGGCAGCCTCGGTATCTACACCAAGATCGACTTCGAGAACCGCGAGGTCGCCGAGTGCCACAGCACGTCCTCGATCTTCCGCGGCTATTCGATCTTCATGAAGGGCAAGGATCCCCGCGACGCCCACTTCATCACGAGCCGCATCTGCGGTATCTGCGGCGACAACCACGCCACCTGCTCGTGCTACGCGCAGAACATGGCGTACGGAGTCCAGCCGCCCCACCTCGGCGAGTGGATCGTCAATCTGGGCGAGGCCGCGGAATACATGTTCGACCACAACATCTTTCAGGAAAACCTCGTCGGCGTCGACTACTGCGAGAAGATGGTCTCCGAAACCAACCCGGGTGTGTTGGCCAAGGCCGAGAACACACTGGCCCCGAATTCCGATGCCCACGGCTACCGCACCATCGCCGACATCATGCGCGCTCTGAACCCCTTCACCGGTGAGTTCTATCGCGAGGCACTTGTCGTCAGCCGTTGGACGCGGGAGATGTTCTGCCTCATGGAGGGCAGGCACGTGCATCCCTCCACGCTGTACCCGGGCGGCGTGGGCACGGTGGCCACCATTCAGCTGATGACCGACTACATGACCCGACTGATGCGCTACGTCGAGTTCATGAAGAAGGTCGTACCGATGCACGACGACCTGTTCGATTTCTTCTACGAGGCCCTGCCCGGTTACGAGCAGGTCGGTCTGCGCCGCACCCTGCTCGGCTGCTGGGGGTCCTTCCAGGATCCGGAGGTCTGCAACTTCGCGTACAAGGACATGGAGCGCTGGGGTAACGCGATGTTCGTGACTCCGGGTGTCGTCGTCGACGGCAAACTGGTCACCCACTCGCTGGTGGACATCAATCTCGGCATCCGAATCCTCTTGGGCAGTTCGTATTACGACGACTGGACCGATCAGGAGATGTTCGTCAAAAGCGATCCGCTGGGCAACCCGGTAGACCGGCGGCACCCGTGGAATCAACACACCAACCCGCGACCGCAGAAGCGCGACATGGACGACAAGTACAGCTGGGTGATGTCGCCGCGCTGGTTCGACGGCAAGGACCATCTGGCGCTGGACACCGGAGGCGGGCCGCTGGCGAGGTTGTGGAGTACCGCGCTGGCCGGACTCGTCGATATCGGCTACGTGAAGTCAACCGGCAGCAGCGTGCAGATCAATCTGCCCAAGACGGCGCTCAAGGGCCCGGTCTCGCTGGAGTGGAAGATCCCCGAACACGGCAGCAACACCCTGGAACGCAACCGGGCCCGGACCTACTTCCAGGCGTATGCGGCGGCGTGCGCGCTGCACTTCGCCGAGAAGGCGCTCGTCGAGATCAGGGCGGGCCGCACCAAGACGTGGGAGAAGTTCGAGGTGCCCGACGAGGCCATCGGTTGTGGCTTCACCGAAGCGGTACGCGGTGTGCTCAGCCACCACATGGTGATACGCGACGGAAAAATCGCGAACTACCATCCCTATCCGCCGACACCGTGGAATGCCAACCCACGCGACAGCTACGGAACTCCGGGACCGTATGAGGACGCCGTTCAGGGTCAGCCGATCTTCGAGGAGAACGATCGGGAGAACTTCAAGGGCATCGACATCATGCGTACGGTGCGCAGCTTCGATCCGTGCCTCCCATGCGGGGTGCACATGTACCTCGGCGACGGCAAGACGCTCGAGAAGCTGCACTCGCCGACACAGTCCGTTACCGGGGAATGATCCATGGCCTCGACTGGACAGCAAGGCCCGGAGGCACTCGACGACGAAAAGCGATGGCGTTCAGCAGGCGATCGGATTCAGACCCTGCTGGACGCCAGTGCGAGCGGTGGCACGGTCATGCGCGAGCGGACTGAACAGCTCGCTGCCGAGATCACGGATCTCTACGGGGCTGCCCTCGAACGGATCGTCGCCATCACAAACGAATCCGCACCGGAATTGGTCGGGCAGTTCGTGGCCGACGACCTCGTCGCCAGCCTCATGCTCGTGCACGGGATTCACCCACACGGGGTGGAGCGCAGGATCGAGGACGCCCTGGACAGTGTCCGGCCGTATCTGGGTTCACACGGTGGCGACGTCACGCTGCTCGAGGTCGTCGAGAGCGGAGGCGAACCGGTGGTTCGCCTACAGTTCGCCGGCAGCTGCCAAAGCTGTCCGTCCTCGGCGGCCACCCTCGAGTTCGCGGTCGAAGACGCGGTACGTGCGGCCGCACCCGAGATCACATCGATCGAAGTCGTCCCGGGGCAGAAAGCGAGCACGCCGGGCGTGATCTCGGCGGAGTCGTTGATGAGCCACCTGCACGGCAGGGACACCGCGGACAGCGCAGCCGCCTGGTACCCCCTCCCCGACATCGCGGATCTCGGCCCGGGCGAGGTCGGCGGGTTCCTGGTCGCCGGCGTACCCATCCTGGCGTGTCGAATCGGTGCTGACCTGTTCGCCTACCACGACCGGTGCGGTAACTGCCACGACTCGATGGCAGGCGCGGCGCTGCACCGCCGGATGGGCGACCCGATCGGCCAGGCGGTCCTGCGTTGTCCGCGCTGCCACGCGCATTTCGACGCGGTGCGCGCAGGCGCGGGCTTAGATGACACTGCCGAGGCCGCCGCGACAGCGGCGCATCTGGACCCCATCCCCCTCCTCCGGCGCGACGGCCTCCTGTCGGTCGCGGTGGTGCCCGAGGCCACCGGGGTGCCGTGATGGCAGGCGCTTACGACGTACTGACGCGAATCCGGGCCAATAAACGTTCCGCACCGCCAACCGGTGAGCTATGTGAGATGTGCGCCGAACCGATCGCCGGTGAGCACCAGCACGTCGTCAATGTCTCAGCGCGGCAACTGATGTGTACCTGCCGCGGATGCTATCTGCTGTTCACCGACCCCCACGCCAAGCTGCGGTACCGGGCAGTGCCGGACCGTTACCTCACCTTCTCCGACTTCACCATCGACCGTCGCGCCTGGGAGGCGCTTCAGATCCCGGTCGGGTTGGCGTTCTTCTTCCACAACTCCGACATGGACAAGACGGTTGCCTTCTATCCCGGCCCGGCGGGCGCCACCGAGTCTGAACTGGACCTCGACACCTGGAGCAGCATCAGCGGAGCGGACGGCCCACTGGGCATGCTCGCCGATGACGTCGAAGCCCTGCTGGTGCGCGTTCCCGACCGCGAGCACGCGGATCAGGAACTCAACGCGGCCGCCGAATGTTACCTGGTTCCCATTGACGCCTGCTACGAGTTCGTGGGCAGGCTGCGAATGTTGTGGCGGGGCTTCGACGGTGGCCACGAGGTCCGTGAATTCGTCGACGACTTTTTCGCACAGGTCAGGGCGCGGAGCAAGGCGGTTTCGGCGTGAGCAATAGCCTGACGTTCAACGTCGTGGACATAGCCGCAGAACAGTTTTCGGCCACACCTCGCCTGAACGCGCGTATCCGCATCACCGCCGGTGACGACGAGCCGATCCGAGCGATCGCGCTGAGATGCCAGATCCGCTTCGAACCGCTGCGGCGGTCCTACTCCGATGAAGAGGCGGCCGGCCTGGTCGACCTGTTCGGACCACGCGAGCGGTGGATCAACACACAACGCACTTTCGTCTGGCAACACAGCACCGCGATGGTGCAGGGCTTCACCGGCGCCACCGAGGTCACGTTGCCGCTGGAATGCACGTATGACTTCGAAGTCGCGACGGCGAAGTATCTGCACGCGTTGCGCGACGGCGGGATTCCGCTGCTGTTCCTCTTCAGCGGGACCGTGTTCGTTCCGGGCCAGCGCGGCTTCGCGGTCAGTCAGGTGTCCTGGGAATGCGAAGCCCAGCACGAGATGCCGGTGGCGGTATGGAACGACCTCGTCCGGATCCATTTTCCCAACACCGGCTGGGTTCGGCTCGGGCACGACACCGTCGCCGCACTGGCCGCCTACAAGTCGGCGCGGGGAATGCTCGACTTCGAGGACGCCGTCACCACGCTGCTGGCCGAGGCGTCCGATGTCCCCCAACGGACCCCTGAGCCAGAGGAGGTCCGGTGAAGCCGACGTGGGATCGAGCGCGGGCGATCGCCGATGCGGTGCTCTACGAGGGGTATCTGCTCTACCCCTATCGAGCGACGTCGGCCAAGAACCAATCGCGCTGGCAGTTCGGCGTGCTCGGACCGCCCGGGGCGTCGGACGCCGGCCTCGGCGAGGACGACAGCCTGTCAGCGCAGTTTCTGGTCGACGGGGACAGCGAGTTGACCGTCATCGTGCGCTTCCTGCAGCTGCAGGCCGGGCTGCTGCGCGTCCGCGTGGACTGGCCC
>CAZOIX010000122.1:0-8430 GCA_964579685.1 uncultured Mycobacterium sp. | reverse complement strand
AGGCGACGCCGGGCGGGCGCCTCGTCGTCGACCGCAAGCACCGTCAAGGCCCTGTTCACGATGCGTCCAACCCGAAAGCTCCTCCGTCTGCCCGAACGCCCGAGCGGAACTTGGGTACCCGCATCATGACCTTTGTGCCTGCGCCGATTGCCGTTTCGACCACCAGACCGTAGTCGTTGCCGAACGCCGCGCGCAGCCGATGATCGACATTGGTCAGCCCCACGTGCGCGGAGTCCTTCTTGTCGTCGGCCAGGGCGTCACCGGGTCCGGACCGCAACGTGTCGGGGTCCATTCCGACGCCGTCGTCCTCGACCGTGATGACACAGTCCGACCCTTCGTCGCGGGCGATGATCTCGATCTCCCCGCCGCCCTGGCCGCCGAAGCCGTGCCGGACCGCGTTCTCCACCAAGGGCTGCAGCGCGAGGAACGGCACCACGACGTTGAGTACCTCAGGTGCTACCCGGAGCCTGACTTTGAGGGCCTCACCGAACCGGGCGCGTTCCAGCGTGAGGTAGCGGTCGATGTTGCGCAGTTCTTCGGCGAGTGTCGTGTATTGCCCGGCGGCGCGAAACGAGTAGCGGGTGAAGTCAGCGAATTCGAGGATGAGTTCGCGGGCGCGGTCAGGATCGGTGCGCACGAACGAGGCAATCGTGTTGAGCGCGTTGTAGATGAAGTGCGGGCTGATCTGGGCCCGCAGCGCCAGGACTTCGGCGCGGTCGAGGCGGGCCCGCGAGGCGTCGAGCTCAGCGAGCTCGATCTGGCTGGTGGCGTAGCGGGCGACTTCGCCGACGGCCCCGAGCAACCCGGGTGCGGGGGCGCGGGTCGTCACCACGACGAGAACGCCCAGCGCGGTGCCGCCTTCGGCGAGCAGCGGTTGCGCCACGACGGTCGATGTCCCCGCGTGCGTGAGCACTCGTCGCTCGCCGGAGATCGATTCCCCTGCGGCCCGTGCACATGCGTCGAGCACAGCCGGCGTCCACAGTGTCTCGCCGGCCGGGTCGGAGGCCAGCAGCCCGCCGTCGCCGTCGAACACCGCCACTCCCTCCGTACCGGTCAACCCGCGCAGGAAGGGCGCCGCGGTGCCTGCCGAGTCGCTGTCCAGGCCCCGGCGCAATGCGCGAGCGGCCAGCGAGGCGGTGGACAGCGCGGCATGCACACCTCGCTCGGTGGGGGTGGCCACCACGCGGCGCGTACGTACGGCGATGACCGAGGCCGCCACCGCAGCCAGGGTCAACACCGCCGCCAGGATTATCGCGAGCTCGCCGGACATCTCACCTCACCAGATAGACGTCAATTTAAACTGGCGTGGTGGCGAAACTGCAGCTAGTTCAAGATCCCG
Organism: uncultured Mycobacterium sp.; assembly: GCA_964579685.1. Lineage (GTDB taxonomy): Bacteria > Actinomycetota > Actinomycetes > Mycobacteriales > Mycobacteriaceae > Mycobacterium. Next base: position 7,091 of record CAZOIX010000122.1, on the reverse strand, counting down.
CGGCCGACGAGCTGCTGGAGTCCAATCCCTTCGCGTTGCTGGTCGGCATGCTTTTAGACCAGCAGTACCCGATGGAAGCGGCCTTCGCGGGGCCCAAGAAGATCGCCGACCGCATCGGCGGCGTCGACGCGCGTGAGATCGCTGATTACGACCCCGAGAAGTTCGCGGCGCTGTGCTCGAAAACTCCTGCGATACACCGCTTTCCGGGGTCGATGGCCAAGCGGGTACAGGCCCTGGCCCAGCTCGTCGTCGACGACTACGGCGGTGACGCATCGGCGCTGTGGACATCGGGCGACCCGGACGGCGCTGAGGTGCTGCGCCGCATCAAGGCGCTACCCGGGTTCGGCGACCAGAAGGCCAAGATCTTCCTTGCGCTGCTGGGCAAGCAGTACGGCGTGACGCCCGACGGCTGGCGCAAAGCAGCCGGCGACTACGGCAAGGTGGGGTCGTTCCTGTCGGTGGCCGACGTCGTGGATCCTGGCTCGCTGGAAAAGGTCCGCTCGTACAAGAAGCAGGCCAAGGCGGCCGCCAAGGCCGCAAAGGCCTAGTGCGGCTCGCGGTCGGGCTGCAGATCGAGTCGAGCCAGGCTGCGCAGGATGCCGACGACGGCGTGGCCGGTCGACGTGCCGGTGTCCAGACCCTCGCGTAATGCGCGCAGCCGCAGCCCGCGCTCGGTGAGTTCGGCGATGGTCCTGGTCGCCTCGGTGGTCGTGCGGCCGAGGCGGTCGAGTGCGACGACGATGACGGTGTCGCCCGAGCGGGCGTAGCTCAGCATGGCGTGCAGGCCGGCTCGGGCCCGGTCGGCGGATTCGGACAACCTGTCGGTGAACACCCGCCTGGGGTCGACGCCCTCGGCGTTGAGCGCCGCGAGCTGATCTTCGAGGCCTCGCTCGACGGTGCTCGCGGTGGCGTAACCCAACATGCAGGTCATGGATTCAAGGTCCCACGAGTGCCTCGATTGGGGAAGGGATGGGGCGCCATCGAGTCTGGCTAACTGCCGATCTGTTATCGAACCTCGACCTACCGGCCGAAACCGCACTACCCCACCCTGAATGGCGCACCGTCGAACCGCTCGCGCGTGGCGATCTCGTCGACCGGCTTACGCGTGAGCTTGCGGACCTGTTTCACCGGCTTACCGATCGGCAGCAGCGCGGCGACCGCGTAGTCCTCGGGGATCCCGAGCAGCTCTTTGACGGCGGGTTCCTCGGCGACGGTCACCGTCGCCAGGACGCCGCCGAAGCCTTCGTCCCGCGCGGCCAGCAGAATGTTCCACACGAACGGGTACACCGACGCGCCCGCGATGAGACCGATTCGGTCCAGGTACTGATCGAAGGCGGCGCACACATTGAGGTCCACGCAGACCACCAGCACGGCGCCCGAGTAGACGAAGGGGAGATAGGGACCCGCCTCGGTGGCGGCGACTTCCTCGGCTGTGACCTTCATCGGCTTCGTCGGGTTCCACGGGTTTTCGCCGTTGCGGACCTGTGCCGTGTAGCGGCGCGCACCCGTCACGCTGAGATCGGCCAGTGCCTGACGGGTTTCCGCGTCGCGGACCACGATGACGTGGGTGCCCTGGCGGTTCCCTCCGGTCGGCGCGAACCGGGCGTTGTCGAGGATGCGTTCGAGCACCTCGTCGGGCAGCGGGTCGTCGGTGAATCGGCGGACAGCACCGGTCGTGCGCATGACGTCAGAAAGCTCCATGCCTCACATCATCGGCTGTGGGAAGCTGAACGTATGAAGACACACCTGAATTGCCCCTGTGGCGAGGCGATCACCGGTGAGGACGAGGACGATCTCGTGGAGAAGGCCCAGGCCCACCTGTCGGAGGTGCACCCCGGCCGCGACTACGACCGGGACGCCATCCTCTTCATGGCCTACTGAGCCCCGGCTCCGCGCAGGCCCACGCGGGTGTCGATCAGGGAACGACCGTCGAGCCGATGGTCGGCATGAACTGACACTGCTTCTCGGTGGTGCTCACCTGGCCGAAGATCGTCGAGATGATGCTGCCCGAGCCGGTGTCGGCGATCGCGACCAGGGTGGTCGGACCTTCCGGGTTGATATCTGACCGGGGCACGAGGGTGGCCCCGCCCGACTTGCCGGTCGTCAGGTTCACCCACGTGACGTTCAGCGGCAGCTTCTGCTCCGCGGCGGGTCCCGGTGTGCCGATCGCGGTGAATACGTAGGCCGTCTGGCCCGGTCCCGGGCCCGGCGTCGGGATCGTGGCGGGGCCGGCTACCGAAATCGCCGTGGCGAGCACGTTGCCGCCGTCCTTGAGGCATCCGTTGCTGATCGAGGGATAAAGGAAGTCCTGTGTCGTCGGGGCCTCCGGACCGAAGTCAGGGCCACCGGGCGCAGCGGCGGGCGCTGCGGCCGGCTCCGCGGGAGGAACGGCCGCGCCATCGGGGGCGGGTGCGGCAACGGGGACCGCGACCTCAGGCGCGGGAGCAGGTGGCGCCTCGGGCGCGGGAGCAGGTATGGCCGCTGCTTCCGGTGCGGGAAGTGGGAGCGCCTCCTCGACGGGGCCGACGGCGTGAGCGGGGTCGACCCCCGCGGGCAGGTGCGCCTCGGTGCCCGGCACCGCGCCCGGGGCTGGGGTGTGGGCGACGAACTGGTTGACCGCGGTCGCCACATTCCGGGAATCCGCGGGGGCCGCCGCGTCTCCGGCGAACACCGCGGCCGCCGCCATCAACGTCGATGCCGCGTTCGTGGGATCGGCCGCGGCCTGCTGGATGACGGGTCCGAGGCTCTGTACCGCCGGCAGGCCGGGCGCCTGTAGCCCGTCGATCGGCAGTGGTGGCGCAGGCGGCGGTGCCGGTTCTGCGTTGGCGACACCGGTCACGCCGCCGACGAGCAGCGTGACCGATGCGCCGATCGCAACAGCTGCGGCGGCGAACATCGTCCTTGTTGACATGACTCCCCCAGAGAGTGGTTGTAGTGGTCTTCTCGGTCGATGTCGCCGCAGCCGTCAGGGCAGTGCCGACAGCGGCATCACCAGCGGCGCCGCACCGGGAGCGGGCAGCGCCGGAGCGGGTGCCACCGGAGCGGTGAGCGCAGGTGCGGCAGGTGCGGCAGGCAATGCCGGGGACGCACCCGTCGGCAGCAGGCCGGCCAAGGGTGTTCCGGCGGGCAACAACGACGCGAGGCCACTCAGGGGTGACGCGGCCTGCGTCAGCAGGTCGGCCGGATTGCCCGCGGGTGCAGCCGCCGTGGCCACCGGAGCGGCGGGCAGCGCCGCAGGAGGCTGAGGCAGCGTGACGGATGCGGTTGCCGTCTGCGGCGGTGTGGCCGGCGCCGCCGGGGTGGCAGCGCTCGTGAGCAGCGACGTGACACCCTGCATGAGTTGCGTTGCCGCCGCGGGATTCGACGCCAGCTGCTCGATGAACGGAAGGCCCGGGACACCGGGGGTGGGTGCGGGCGCCGCAGGCTGGGCGGCGGCAGTGGCGCTGAGCGCCACCGCGGCCGTGACGGCTCCCGCGGCCGCAATCATCGTGGTCGCGAACAGTTTTCCGGTGTTATGCATGGTTCTCCCATTCAGGTTGGTCGGCACGCCTTCGCCCGAAGCTACGGAGTTACTGGTGTTACTCAAGTGACACGTGTGGCGTTTATGCAACCGTTACGGAGGCGAGGGCGAACGGTGATCGATCGTTAGAGTCGTACGGATAGACACCTCGACCGCTGCCTCGACCGCTGCGCGAATGCCTGCCCGACTGGCTGCCGCGGCGCCGGTGCTGTTGGTGATCAGCATCGTCGCGCGGCTGGCGTGGACGTACCTGGTGCCCAACGGCGCGAACTTCGTCGATCTGCATGTGTATGTCGGCGGAGCGGGCATGCTCCATCATCCGGGCACGCTCTACGACTACGTCTACGCCGATCAGACGCCCGACTTCCCGCTGCCGTTCACGTACCCGCCGTTCGCGGCGATCGTGTTCTATCCGCTGCACCTGCTGCCGTTCGGACTCGTCGCGTTCGGCTGGCAGCTCGGCATCATGGCGGCGCTCTACGGAGTGGTGCGGATCAGCCAGCGGCTGATCGGCTCCGCAGACCGGCGAACCGCGATGCTGTGGACGGCCGTCGGCATCTGGATCGAACCCCTGCGCAGCACCTTCGACTACGGACAGATCAACGTGCTGTTGGTGCTGGCGGTGCTGTACGCGGTGTACAGCAGCCGATGGTGGGTGTCGGGGCTGCTGGTCGGGCTCGCGGCCGGGGTCAAGCTGACACCGGCGGCGTCGGGGCTGTACTTCGTCGGCGCACGGCGGTGGGCGGCCGTCGGAGTCTCGGCGGTCGTGTTCGGCGCGACGGTCGGAATCTCGTGGCTGATCATCGGCGACGAAACCCGTTACTACTTCACCGAATTGCTGGGCGACGCCTCGCGGGTGGGGCCGATCGGAACCTCATTCAACCAGTCGTGGCGGGGCGGGATCTCGCGGATCCTCGGCCACGATGCGGGCTATGGGCCGCTGGTGCTGGCCGGTATCGCGGTAACGGCGGTGTTGGCCGTGGTGGCGTGGCGGGCGATCGGCGGGGCGTCGGACCGGCTCGGGGCGATCTGCATCGTGCAGCTGTTTTCGCTGTTGCTGTCGCCGATCTCGTGGACGCACCACTGGGTATGGCTGATCCCGCTGATGATCTGGCTGCTGCACGGGCCGCTGCGGGAGCGCCTCGGCGCGCGCGTGCTGGGCTGGGGATGGCTGACGCTGACACTGATCGGTGTGCCGTGGCTGCTGAGCTTCGCCCAGCCGACGATCTGGGTGATACCCCGGCCGTGGTACCTGGCCTGGGCCGGGCTGATCTACATCGTCGCGACGTTGGCGACGTTGACCTGGATCGCGTCTACCCGACGATCGCGTTGATCTCTTTCGCCATCTCGACGTCCTTGTCGGTGATGCCGCCCTCGGAATGCGTCACCAACGCGAAAGTCACTGTTCTCCAACGGATATCGATATCCGGATGGTGGTCGCGCTCCTCGGCCTTCTCGCCGACGCGCCGCACCGCGTCGATGCCGTCGAGGAAGGCTCCGAACTTGATTGCTCGGCGCAGGGCACCGTCGGCGCGCTCCCAGCCGTCGAGGTCGGGCAGTGCGGCGTCTACTTGGTCATCCGTTAACACAGCCATGAGTTCGACCGTATACCGTCGGCGGTAATGCCAAGTCAGACCGTGGTTGCGGGCGCACTGATCGCGGGCAACGCGGTGCTGGTCGCTCAACGCGCCAGGCCGCCCGCACTCGCCGGGCTGTGGGAACTGCCGGGCGGCAAGGTGGCGGCCGGTGAGACCGACGCCGCCGCACTGGCCCGCGAGCTCAAGGAGGAACTGGGCGTCGACGTGACCGTGGGCTCGCGCCTCGGCGTCGACGTCGCACTCGGCCCGACCACGGCACTGCGTGCGTACCACGTCACCCAGGTAGGCGGCACTCTGCACCCGAACGACCACCGCGCGCTGCGCTGGATCACCGCCGACGAACTCGACGACCTCGACTGGGTGCCGGCCGACCGCACCTGGCTGGACGAACTCCGTCAGGTACTGGCGACGTAGCTGATCTTGATCCGCCTGGTGCCACGTCGCATTACTGTTCCGGTCCATGCGGGTACTGCGGTTCATCTGGAAAGGTGTGCTGGCCTTCGATCGCGTCGGATCGCGAATACCGCAACTCATTCAGATATGGCTCCTCGAGTTCTTCTTCGCCGTACCCCTGATGTTCTTCATCGCCAAGCTCATCGATATCCGTGGCGCGTTCGGCGTCCCCGGTACCGGCGAGTCGCTGCCCGGTGTCTTCTGGGGTGCACTGGCGGTCTCGGTGGTGTGTGGCTTCTTTTTCTTCCGCAGCTTGGTGCGGCCACGCGTGGTGCGCGGGTCGTGGACACCGATGGTGAGTGCCGATGTCGGCGGTGTCACGATCTATGGCGGCAACCGAGGATGGACGACGAGCTACGACTATCTGACCAGCCATCCGTCGTACGCGCTTCTGCTGCTCATCACCGCCCCGATTCCGGCCACGATGGTGCTGATGACCATCAACCAGGGGGACAGCACTTTTTACTGGCGGGTGGCGGGCGTCGTCGGCCTCATCATTCTGGCGTTGATGGCGCTGGCGCGCGTGTTGGCTTGGTATGTCTTTCGATTCGGCCGCAGCCAGGTCGACGACCAGGCCCAGGCACAGGGGGTTTCGCAGTGGCGACTGGGGTGGGAGATCGCCTGGAAGCCTGTGCTGATGTTGATCGTCATGATGTACGCGATCGTCTGCATCCCGCTGGGAATCATGTTCTGGCAACAGGATCGCAGGGTCGCTGCGCTTCCCGTCGTCACGGTCGAAGACTCCGACCACGCCGGCGAGTACTTCCGGGTGGAAGGGTCGATGGCTTCTGAGCCGGTGTACTGGGCGCCGCGGGGCACCGGCCGGGGTGGCAACAACTATGCGGGCGCCGGGGTCCTTGTTGAACTGCCTTCCGGGGGTGAGGCATTGCTGCTCGCCGAATCATTGTCGGTGCCCGACTTCAATGGCCTCATGGGTGACATCGAGAACGGCGAGATCAAGACTCAGGGCAAGGTGATCGATCACATCACCGACGTCCAGGAGGAGTACTACGGCTTCGACGAGAGCGACTTCGCAGATCCGCCCGCTGGCGGTCGCGTGATGCTGCTGCTGTCCTACCCCTAGCGTGGTCAGGCGGCGACAGCGCGCACCGGTACCGACGTCGGTCCGGACAGCGACGGCGTGGTGGTCCAGGCCACCGGTCCCGCGAGCTCCAATCCCGCGATGCGATCGAACAGCCCGTTGAGGGCAACGGTCACTTCGAGCCGCGCCAGGTGCGCGCCCATGCAGAAGTGCGCACCATGTCCGAAGCCGGTGTGGCCGAGCGGCTTTCGTTCGACATCGAATCGATCGGGATCGACGAAGCGGTCCGGATCTCGGTTGGCTCCCGCGTAGAACAGCACCACCCGAGAGCGGGGCGGAATCACGGTGCCCGCGATGTCGTACGGCACCAGCGCGGTGCGCGTCACCCACTGCACCGGTGAGCCCCAGCGCAGCGTCTCCTCGACGGCGGCGGGGATGAGGTCGCGGTTATTCCGCAGCCGCGCATACAGATCGGGGT
>CAZOIX010000121.1:0-8461 GCA_964579685.1 uncultured Mycobacterium sp. | reverse complement strand
CCTCGGTCCGAACGGCGCGGGGAAGTCCACGACCATCGAGATCCTGGAAGGCAACCGGAAGCGCGACTCCGGACACGTACAGGTGTTGGGGGAGGACCCCTGAACTGCGGGCAGGACGTGGCGCGCCAGGATCGGCATCGTCCTGCAAGAGGCGAGCGACGCCGGAATGCTGACCGTGTGCGAGATCGTCCGGATGTTCACTTGCTGCTACGGAACCGCCAGAGCTCCACGGGATGTACTCGAGCTGGTGGGTCTGGCTTCGGTATCCACCTCGAAGGTGAGGACATTGTCGGGCGGGCAGCGCCGTCGCCTCGACGTCGCGCTCGGTATCGTCGGCATGCCGGAGTTGCTGTTCCTCGACGAACCGACGACCGGCTTCGACCCCGAAGCCAGGCGCCAATTCTGGGACCTGATAAGGCTTCTGGCGCAAGACGGCACGACCATTCTGCTCACTACCCACTATCTGGAGGAAGCGGCCGCGCTGGCGGACCGCGTGGCGGTCATCGCGGGCGGCAAAGTAGTCGCGGTGGATTCGCCGACAAAACTGGTTGACCATGTCGATACGGCCGCGACGGTTCAGTGGATGGACGGAGGCGAGCTGCACACCGAGCACACCAACTTTCCGACCGAATTGATCAGGCGACAAAGCCGAGACGGCGTCGAGCTTGCGCAATTGACAGTCAGCAGGCCCACGCTCGAAGACGCCTACCTTCACCTGATCGGCGGCGCATGATGGCCGTCGAATGGACTCAGAGGCCGTCGCCGGTGCGTCCTCGTGTGGCGCACGCCGCGGTACCTGTTCCGTCGGCGGTGCGCATCGGATTCTCCAGGGTCGTACCTGAGCTGAAGATGTTCTACCGCCGACCGGAACAGGTGGCGCTGACCTTCTCGATGCCGGCGCTGATCTGCCTACTTCTGGGCTCGATCTTTACTGAGAAGCTACCCAACAGCGACATCAGCATGGGTGCGGTGATCGCGGCAAGCATGCTCGCCTACGGAATCCTGTCGACCTCGTTTATCAACTTGGGCATAAGTATCGCCGCAGACCGAGACACCGGTGCCCTGCGACGACTTCGCGGAACGCCGGCCACCGCATCGTCGTACTTCATCGGCAAGATCATGCTGGTCGCCATCGTCAGCCTCGCTGAGGCCGTCATCCTGCTGCTCGTCGCGGTCTTCGTCTTCGACTTACGTGTGCCCGCTGACGGCTATGGCTGGTTCACGCTGACCTGGGTCTTCGTCCTGGGCATCGTCAGCTGCTCGCTCTTGGGCATCTTCATCAGCAACCTTGCCAGCAATGCCGTCTCTGCTGCCGTCATCACCAATGGGCCGGCCGTCGGCCTGCAATTCCTGTCAGGCACCTACGTGCCCCTGATGGTGCTGCCGGCGTGGATGTTGATCGTGGGATCGATCTTTCCGGTCAAGTGGATGGCGCAGGGATTTCGGTCCGTGCTCTTGCCGCCGCAGATGGTCGCCCTCGAACCGGCGGGGAGTTGGGAGCACGGGCGGATATTCCTTGTCCTGGCGGCCTGGAGCATCGGCGGACTGATCGCCTGTCTGAGTATTTTCCGGTGGTCGGATAGGGGCTGACCTGCCGGAGTTGAATCGTTATCCGGACTTGCCGGGAATGACATGCCCGGCAGCAAGAATGCGTCCGTGTGAACGTGTGCCGGGTGCTGGTGTTCCTCGGGGTGATATTCGTCAGCGTGTCGCTGGCGCCGCCCGCGGCGGCCAACCCGACGTCTGAACCCGCCCAGTGGATCGTCGTCGGTGTACCCGCCGCAGACGCCACCACCGGCACACTGACCGCCTATCAGCGCGTCGGGCAGCAATGGAAGCCGGTCCTGGGGCCGATACCTGCCAAGGTGGGGGAGCTCGGCGTCGGCGCACCCGCCGACGGTGTACACCGGACTCCCGCCGGAACCTTCGCGTTCGACCAGGCCTTCGGTCGCCAGCCGAATCCCGGCGCAAAGATGCCCTACTTTCAAGCCACCAACCAGGACTGGTGGGATGAGGATGCCGAATCGCCGACGTACAACACGCACGTGCGCGGACCTGGCAGCCCCTCGTCGATCGCCGAGAACCTGCACGACTCGGGGCCCGTCTACGACTACGCCGTCAACATCGCCGTCAACCCGCAGCGCATTCCGGGCCGGGTGTCCGGAATCTTTCTCCATGTCAGCAACGGCAGTCCCACCTGGGGATGTGTCGCCATCGGCCGCGAGGAGATGCGCTCGGTGCTGACATGGCTCGACCCCGCCGCGTCGCCGCGGATCACCATCGGTGTGGGAACGCCGTCGCTGGTCTGATTGCGAAAGAGCCCACAGCGACCGGCTGAACGGCCATTCCTCGATGAGTTCGTTCGGGATGTCCTTCTATTTGCATTTGCTTGAAATTGTCCCCTGCGTCAGATTCAATTGCTGTCCGGGACGGACACCTATTGCCGCTGATAGCGCGCCCGTACTCCGGTACCGCTGGTAACACGCACGACAACCCCAGGCTTGCGTCTTGCTGGGGGAGTAGTCGTCGCCGAGAGTTGGAGGTACCAGCGTTTGACCGTGAGGGTTGATAGCGCGAGCGCGGCCGCCGCCGCGGCTGAAACGGAAGTCGATCGGCTTCCCGATGTCGATGCGAGTAGCACTACCGACGGCGCAGACGTCTCCCATCACGAAACGCCCAGCACGGACGAAGACCTCGCGGCGGCGTCGAGGGGCCGCCGCGTCGGCACGATGCTGACCAAACCGGTGCGGCACATCCTCAAACAATCCGATCGCTCGTTGCAGACCTTGGGCCGTTTCTTCGCCTTGGGGGCCCAGGCGTTCGGCTACCTGATTTCGGACGTGATCCGGTTGCGCCACCCCTGGCGGGAGACCGTCAACCAGGCCTGGTTCATCATCAGCGTGACGGCGATACCTGCGTTGCTGGTGTCGATTCCGTTCGGGGTCATCGCCGCGGTGCAGGTCGGAAGTTTCATCCAGCAGGTCGGCGCGTCGTCGATCTCGGGGGCCGCCGGCGGCCTCGGGGTGATCCGACAGGGTGCGCCCATGGTGGCCGCCTTGCTCCTGGGCGGTGCGGCCGGTTCGGCGGTGGCCACCGACCTCGGCGCGCGCACCATCCGCGAAGAGGTCGACGCACTGCGCGTCATGGGCGTCGACCCGGTGCAGCGGCTGGTCACCCCGCGGCTGGCGGCGATGGTGCTCGTCGCGCCGGTGCTGTGCTCTTTCATCATCTTCATGGGGCTGGCGGCCGGCTACGCCATCAACGTCGGCTTCCAGGGCGGCACGCCGGGAAGCTACATCGCCTCGTTCGCGGCCTTTGCCAGCGTCGGCGATGTCGTGGTCGCCGCGCTCAAGACCTGGCTCTTCGGCGTGGTGGTGATCCTCGTGGCCTGCCAACGAGGTCTCGAGACCAAGGGCGGCGCACGCGGTGTCGCCGACGCGGTGAACGCCTCTGTCGTGATCGGCGTGGTCGCCGTCTTCATCCTCAACCTGATCATCACGCAGGGAGTGTCGATGTCCATGCCGTTGAGGATGGGCTGAGGCGATGGCGACACCATCACGACATCTCCCGCGCGCCCTGCGGGCTCCGTGGTGGATCGTCGGCCGAGGTGACTCGCTCCTGCAACGCCTCGGCCATCAACTCTCCTTCCTGGCCCAGGTGCTCGCCGCGGTACCGCACACCCTGAAGCATTACCGCCACCAAACCGGCGTGCTGTTGGTCGACGTGATGTGGGGCAACGGCTCGCTCATCGTCGGCGGCGGCACCATCGGCGTGCTGGTGTTCATGGGCGCGGCGGTCGGCGGAGCGGTGGGCATCGAAGGGTACGGGGCCCTCGACATGGTCGGCATGGGTCCGTTGACCGGGTTCGTCTCCGCGTATGCGAACACCCGTGAGATGGCGCCGATGATCGCGGGGATCGGATTCGGTGCGCAGGCCGGGTGCCGAATGACGGCCGAGATCGGCGCCATGCGGATCAACGAGGAGATCGACGCCCTGGAAGCCCTCGGTATCCGGTCGATTCCGTTCGTGGTCACCACCCGCGTGCTCGCAGGCATGCTGACCATCGTGCCGCTCTACATCGTGACCCTGCTGTTGAGCTACGTGTCGTGCGCGCTGGTCGTCAACGTGCTGCACGGACAGTCATCGGGCACCTACTACCACTACTTCAACTCGTTCATCCAGCCATCCGACGTGCTGTTCTCGGTCCTCAAGGCGGCCATCTTCGTCACGCTGATCATCGTGATCCACGCGTATCACGGCTACTACGCCTCCGGAGGCCCCGAAGGAGTTGGCCGGGCCTCCGGTCGAGCCATCCGGGCCAGCATCGTCACCGTGGTCGCCGTCGACATGGTCTTGACGCTGTTGTTCTGGGGCAACAGCGCCGGCATTCGGATATCGGGGTAGGCCATGCCTCCCTCTTTCAGCCAACCGCTGTCATCCGACCAGGGGGTGCGGGCGCTCGGGTCGCGCTCGCTGCGGATCCGGGGCCTCATCGCTGCGGTGATACTGGGTGTCGCGGGCACGGTGCTCTATCAGATGGGCACCGGTGGCTTCGCCGATACGTTCAAGCTGACCGTGCTGGCCGACACCCTCGGCGAGGGTCTGACGCCCGGTGCCGAGGTCAAGTTTCGCGGTCTGACCATCGGATCGGTTGAGAGCCTGCAATCGGTCGGATACAACAAGCAGAAGATCACGCGGGAGCTCGAGCCGCGCCAAGCGGCCGCCCTGACGGCCGACACAACCGCGAACTTCATGTCGTCCAACACCTTCGGCCTCGCCGCCGTCGAATTGGTGAGCAGTGGGACCGGACCCCGGCTGCGCCCGAACCAGACGCTGATGGTTGACACCAGCGTGCGGTCAGCGTCGGTCACCGGACTGCTGCGCGAGGGGCAGAAATTCGGCCGGATCATCGATTCGCCCGACGTCGAGCACATCATCGACGTGGTGCGTCGGCACTCCGACCTCACCGAGCCGGTGACCCGGTCATATTTCGATCTGATCAAGATGCTCGCCGACTCCCAGAAAGTTCCCTTCTCGCAGTCGCTTTCGGTGTTCGCCTCGGTGATCAACGGGGTCAGCGACTCGGTGCCGCTCATCGGGCTGGCCTACGAGCTGCTCAACGGGATGGAGTTCCTGGCCCACCCCGATGGGGTCGAGCGGATGAACACGATCCTGAACCAGACCACCGAACTGCTCTTCACCGCCACCGGGATCCTCGCGAAGAACATGTCATGGCTCGTCCCGATCATCGACGCGATGATGAGCGTGTCGATGCCGCTCGCGTACTACCAGGGCAGCATGGCCCCGGCCTATGACCGGCTCTCAGGCCTGCTGGATCGCACCAGCTCGGCGTTTCCGATCATCGACGGCAAGGTCCGCATGCAAATCGAGGTCACGCTGGACACCATGCCGGGATTGGCGGCCGCGCTACCCTTGCCCGCCCCCGATGGGGTGCCGCACGGAGGTGGCCGATGAGAAGTGTCGCCAAGTCGGTGATATGGCTGACGATCTTCACCACCGTTTCGGTTATCTGCACACTCGTCGTGCTGACGGCCCTACGCAGCCCGGTCAGCGGGGCGATTGCGCGCTACAGCGCGGAGTTCTCCGATGTGTCAGGGCTTTACGTCGGTGACGACGTGCGCATCTCCGGCGTGCAGGTCGGTAAGGTCGAAACCATCCGGCTCGACGGACGGATCGCGAGGGTGGACTTCACCGCACAGGCTGATCACCCGTTGTTCACCAACACCGTTGCCGCCGTGCGTTACCAGACTCTGGTCGGTCAACGCTACGTGGAGCTCGTGCAACCGGCCGAGCCCGATGCCCAACTGGCGAACACCGGCACGATCCCACTGGGACAGACGATCCCGTCGTTCGATGTCGCCAAGCTGTTCAATGGTTTCCAGCCGATCTTCCAGACCCTTGATCCCGCACAGTTCAATCTCTTGGGCGAGAATCTGCTGCGCTTGATTCAAGGTGACGAATCCGGCATCGGCCCGTTTCTGCACAACCTCGATGAAATCTCCAAGCTGGCGGTGGACCGCCAGGCGGTCATCACCGTCATGATCCGCAACCTCAGCGCGATCTCCCACGACCTTGGCGGCAAATCACAACAGCTTTTCCACCTCATCGCCCAGCTCAACGACGTGCTGGCGAGGTTCGCCTCCGTGGGTGAGCAGTTCCGTGAAACGCTGGACACCCAGCTGCCCGGGCTGCGAAGCACCGTCCATCTCCTGCAATACACCGAGCGCACATTCGACGGGACAACGGTGCCGCTGTACGACCTCGTCAGCCGAATGTGGCCGCAGACCCCGACGATCATCGCCGGCCTGTCGCTGGCACCCTCCTTGATCCAGGGAATGCGGGACTGGCTGGTCGACGCACAACCAGCCGACCCGACGTTCTTCTGTACGAACGGCGAAGTCGACCTGCCCGGGATCGGCCAGGTGTCCTTCGCACAACAGAACTTGGTGGTGTGTCGGTGACGACGTTCGACACCTTGCGCGCGCGGCTGCGCGGGAAGGGCGGTGTGCTCGATGAACGTGCGGCCGCCGCCCGCAGTCGCCGGCACGGCATCATCGGTGTCCTCGTCATCGTGGTGTCGATGGCCGTCACCGCGATGGCCTATCTCAATCCGACGGGCCACACCAGCTATACCGCCCACATGGCCAACTCGGCCGGGGTCCGCGTCGACGATCAGGTACGCATCGCCGGCATTCCGGTGGGCAAGGTGACCGGCGTTCGCCTCGACGGGGCGGTTGTGGAAATGACATTCGACGTCGAGAGTTCGGTGCCGGTCGGTTCGGATTCGACCCTGGATGTCAAACTTCTCACCCCGCTGGGTGGCCACTATATTTCGCTTGATCCCAAGGGGGCTTTCCCGCTGGGGCGCAACGCTATTCCGCCAAGCCGCATTACATTGCCGTTCGAGATCAACGACATCATTCAGGCAGCGACACCGGTCATCAAAGAGGTCGACGGCCAAGTCATCCACGACACCTTCACCGAGGTCGCCAACGCGGCCAACAACTATCCCGACGCCGTGCGCGATCTCATCTCGTCGGCCAATTCATTGACCACTTCGATGAGCGCGTCCACCAGCGACTTCCACCGCAGTCTGGACTTCGTCAACGACGGACTGCGGGCGATGGTGGCCAACCGTGCGCAGCTCATCACGCTGGTCGAGCAGTTCGACACCCTCGGCCGGATGTACACCTCGAGAGCCGTCGACATTGTCGAGTTCTTTGCGCTGCTCAAGGAATTGGCTCGCATCCTCGACCGCGTCGCGGTGTTCTACGGTCGAGAGGTGGCGCCTATCGCCGAGGGGCTCGAAGACATCACCGACACCCTTGCCGCCCATCCGGAGCGTTGGGGCATGGCCCTGGACGGCCTGGGGCAGACCCTCAACATCATCGTGCCGATGCTCAGTGGCAACGGAGTCGTCTTCGACGAGGGCGACCGGCGGATGGCTCCGGGGCAGGATCTGTGTCTGCCCAATATCATGAGGCACTGTTGACATGGCCGGGCTGTCCGCTGTGACCGCGTGGTTGCGTACCCGACTGGGTATCGCGACGGCAACGGCGGCGGTGGTCGCCGTCGTGGTGGCCACCGTCGTGGGCGCAAAGATCGTGACGCCCGCCGTCAGCAACACTCGGGCCATGTGCGCCGAATTCACCGACGCCGTAGGTCTCTACCCAGGCAACAAGGTAGCGCTGCTCGGCATCGAAATCGGTTCCACGAGTGCGATTGTCAACAAACCCGACCACGTCGAGGTCGAGTTCACCGTGCCCGCCGATCTCGATCTGCCTGCCGATGTCGGCGCGGTCACCTACTCGCAATCGATCGTGACCGACCGCCATATCGAGCTGACGAAGGCCTACACCGGTGGGCCCAAGTTCACCGGGCCGGGGTGCATCAAGCTGAATTCCACCAAGACCCCGGTGAGCATCAGCGAAACCTTCTCTGCCATAGGCAACCTCGCCGACGACATCATCGGATCCGAGCCCGGTCAGGACCCGTTCAACGCACCCGGCGTGCGAGCCATCAACGACAGCCTGAGCGCGGCCAGCCGTTCTTTGGAGGGCACCGGCCCCGGTCTCAATCAGACGATGCGCAATCTGGTCACCATGCTCGCCGACCCGTACAAGGCCGACGCCGACTACCGGCAGCTGTTCGAGAACAGCGAGATCCTCACATCGGACTTCCTCAAGAACTGGGACAGCTTCGCGTCGGTCATCGGGGCGCTGCCCGTCACCACCGAATTGATCGAGGGCCTGTCGGAGAATTTCGGCGCCGGCCTGAGCTATCTCTCGCACCTGCTACCGATCCTGGTCGATGCCATGAACCGGTTCGGCCCGCGGATGTATGACACCGCCGGTTCGCAGGTCGAGTGGCTGCGGGACCTGCTGAACGACCACAGCCCCGCCATCCTCGCCATGATCAAGTCGTGGCCGCAGTTCAGCAA
>CAZOIX010000120.1:0-8494 GCA_964579685.1 uncultured Mycobacterium sp. | reverse complement strand
TCCTGGACCCGACTACTGCTGTCGCTGAGTCGAACACGGAGTTGAACACCACGCAGGACGCGACGACAGCGGCCGCAGCGGCCAAACAGAACGGCGAGTCCGGGAGCACATCGACGACGACGGGTGCCGCGGTACCCGCGGCGCCGGGGTCGGTGGCTCAGAAACCCGAGTCCCTCGACACGGCGGTTTTCGAGCCCGTATCGAACGCGATCAACACCCTGGCGCGGGCACTCGGCGAGGCGGGCGTGACGCTCGCATCGCTGCCGGGTTCTCAAACCCCGGTCACTGACGTCGTCACCGCCATCCAGATCATGATCAACGCTGTGGTGGACGCCGTTGTCGAGGTCGCCAAGGTGCCTGGCAACCTGCTGAACCTGCTCGGCTTCGAGACTCGTGATGGTGTCCGGCCGCCGCTGTTCGGCGCGAGCAGCTCCACCGGCACCGTGTCGCGCGCACCCGCCGCCCCGCTGTTCGGCAGAGACGTACAACAACCGCAGGTCGTCGCGCAGGATGCGCCGCTGTTCGGCAATGTCGTAAACGCATCGGAGTACGGAGGCATCGCCCCGGCGAGCCTGAGCCGCGAGTTGTCGCTGTCCGGCCTGGCTCCGGCACCCTCGGGAGTCAAGCCCGCCGCGGCGTCGTTCCTCGATAACGTCGTCAAATCGGTCCTGGTCCCTGCGTCGCTGACGGCGCTGGCCGCCATTGCCGTGCCGGGTATCGGTGGCCTGCTGATCGTCTGTGCGGCGGGAATCAGGGTCGGCTATCGCCAAGCCAAGGCGAGCCTGATGCTGCGCGTATCGGGCATCGCACGCTTCGCCGGTCCGGGGCCCATGGGCGTCGTTCGGTCGGGTTCGATGATCGCCCTCCGCCAACCGCGTGCCAAGCGGATCGAGAAGCCGCGTGCCGCGCACACCGTCGGCGCGCAGACCGCGCAGGAGACACGTTCGCTCGAGCAGGTCGCCTAGCCTGCGCGGGATCGCGCCGCGTCCAGCACACCTTCGATTCCGACCCACGTACGGCGGACGATTTCGGCCACTGGAAGAAGTTCGCCGATTCGCGACGACACTTGTCCGGTATTGGCGACGCTGGCCTCCATATCGCCGTCGAAGTAGAGCTCGGTGACGTTGCCGAGCAACTTCGCCTCCGGATCGTGGGAGGCCACGCGTGCCGCCAGGCCCGTGCGAAGGACGCGCAGGTCGGATTGCCCGGAATGTCGAGCAGCACAGTGCCCGCGTCGTTGGCCGCCACGATGGCTTCCTTGAAGTTGCTGTGCACCAACGATTCTCGGCTGGCAAGCATGCGGGTGCCCATCTGAACGCCCTCTGCGCCCAGCACCAGCGATGCCGCGGCAGACGACGCGTCGCACATTCCGCCTGCGGCGATGATCGGCACATCGACATGGGAGGCGACCAGCGGAAGTAACACCATGGTCGATGCGCCCAACGCCGATTTGAAGCCGCCACCCTCCACACCCTCGACCACCAACGCATCGACTCCCGCGTCGACGGCCTTGAGGGCGGCCCGCAACGATCCGACGACGTGTACCACCGTCATCCCGGAATCGTGCAGCCGTGCGGTGAACAACGCCGGATCGCCCGCAGAACTGAACACGTGCCGCACGCCGGCCGCGGCCAGGGTGTCGACGATCGATGGATCGCCTTTCCAGCCCTGGATCATCAGATTGGCCGCGACGGGGCGGTCCGTCAGATCGCGTACCCGCTGCAGGTCCGCGCGGCCTTCGGCAGTCAGGGTTTCGATCATTCCCAGGCCACCGGCCTCCGAGACTGCCGCGGCCAGCTCCGCGCGGGCGATGTAGGTCATCGGCGCCTGAACGACGGGGTAGTCGACGCCGAACAGGGTCTGGACTCGATTGGGCACGGCCCATTAAACCGTCACGGGGCGCGGAGCGGCTGTCGCATTTTTACATTGACTACTCTATGATTTTGGCCATGGCCAAACCGCCCCTGTCGATGAAGCCGACCGGTTGGTTCCAGGTCGCGTGGTCCGACGAGATCAAGATCGGCGATGTCCATCGAATGACGTACTTCAGCACCGAGATGATCGCCTGGCGAGCGGAATCCGGTCAGCTCACGGTGATGGATGCCTACTGCGAACATCTGGGCGCACATCTCGGCCACGGTGGTCACGTCGAGGGCGAGGTCATTCAGTGCCCGTTCCATGGCTGGCAGTGGAATCACGAAGGTCGCAACGTGTGCATTCCCTACGAGGACCGGCCCAACCGAGGCCGTCGCATTCGTACCTACCCGACCGTCGAGCGCAACGAGGCGATCTACATCTGGCACGACGTCGAGCGGCGCGACCCGTACTTCGACGCGCCCGACGTTTTCGCAAGTTACCACGACGGCAGCAGCGCCGATGATTACTACCCACAGCAGCGGTTGTACCGGGAATCGTTGGAGATGCATCCGCAGTACGTCCTCGAAAATGGCGTTGACTTCGCGCATTTCAAGTTCGTCCACCAGACGCCCATCGTGCCGGTCTTCACCCGTCACGACTTCGGCGAAGCAGTGTCCTATGTCGATTTCACGATCACGTTCGAAGGTGACGACCAGCAGAGCATCGAGGACATCGACAGCAGGGTCGAGGCGATCAATGGGGGCCTGGGTATCGCGGTAACGAAAAGCTTGGGCATGGTGGACAATAGGACGATCTCCGCCATCACGCCTGTCGACGACAGCACGTCCGATGTCCGCTTCATGGTGTATATCGGCAGGCAGCCGACGCGCAATCCGGAGCGCGCCGAGACGAAGGCCCGCGAATTCGGGCAGGAAGTCATCCGGCAGTTCGCCCAGGACATCGACATTTGGAAGCACCAACGCTATTCCGATCCGCCTGCGCTGGCCGGGTCGGAACAGCAAGGCTTTACCGCCATTCGCAACTGGGCGAAACAGTTCTATCCCGACGGTATCGGCGGCAGCGCCGCCGAAGTCTACGCAGCACAGAAAGGTCGAACCGAATGAGCGTACGTCGCAAGCCGATCCGCGTGTTCCAGGTCGCAACGGGCAACGTCGGCAGCGAGATGATCAAGCGGATCGCCGACCGCCCCGACCTTGAACTGATCGGTGTGCACTGCTACTCGCCGGAGAAGGTCGGCCGCGACGCTGGTGAGCTGGCCGGCGTGGCGCCCAACGGTGTCACGGCGACCGGTTCGATCGAGGAGATCATCGCGGCCAAACCCGACGTGCTGACCTTCCACGGCGTCTTCCCCGACGAAGACCTCTACGTGAAGGTCCTCGAGGCCGGCATCAACATCGTCACCACCGCGGACTGGATCACCGGCTGGCATCGCGACACCAATCATCCGCATCCCTCGGGAAAGCCTGTCTCGCAGCTTCTTCGGGAGGCGTGCGCAAAGGGAGGGGCCACGTTCTACGGCACGGGGATGAATCCGGGTCTGAACCAGATCCTGGGAGTCGTGTGCTCGGCCGACGTCGCCGAGATCGAGAACGTCACCACCATCGAGTCCGTCGACGTCTCCTGCCACCATTCGAAGGACACCTGGATCGAGGTCGGCTACGGCCTTCCCGTCGACGACCCGAGCATTCCGGGCAAGCTGGAGAAGTACACCCGGGTGTTCGCAGACAGCGTGCTCATGATGGCCGACTGCTTCGACCTGAAACTCGACGAGGTCAAGTTCAGCTATGAACTCGGGGCGTGCACAAAGGACGTCGATCTGGGCTGGTATGTGCTGCCCAAGGGTTCGCTCGGCGGCAACTACATCAAGTATCAAGGCATGGTCGACGGCGTACCCAGGGTCGAGACCCACCTGGAATGGCAGATGACCCCGCACACGGATCCGAGTTGGGATATCAAGGGCTGCTACATCACCCAGATCAAGGGTGATCCGTGCGTGTACAACAAGCACATGATCTTCCCGAAGCCCGGCGTCGACCTGTCCGACCCGGCGAATTTCGCCTCGATCGGGATGACGGTGACCGGCATGCCGGCCCTGAGCGCGATCGCGTCGGTCGTCGATGCCGCTCCGGGCCTGGTGACAAGTGCCGACCTGCCGCTGCGGGGGTTCGCGGGGCGATTCAAGCTGTAACGACGGCCAATTCCTGGCGCTCGAGTCGTCGGACCAGCAGGCTCGGAAGCCAGCGGCCGGTGTCGACGGCCTCGATCCATGTCGTGCGTTCGAGCAGTCGGCCGATCACGATTTTGGCTTCCAGCCTGGCAAGCGCCGCGCCCACGCAGAAGTGGGCTCCCTTGCCGAAGGTGATGTGGCCCTTGCCGCCCGGCCGGTCCAGCCGGAATTCGTTGGCGGAGTGGAAGTGTGACGGGTCCCGGTTGGCGGCGCCCCACAACAACACCAGACGGGACTCGGCCGGCAGCTCGACCCCGCAGAGAGCGGTGTCGTTGACGACATGACGGTAGTGTCCCCGGAAGGGCGGCTCGTACCGCAGCACCTCTTCGAGGAATGCGCCGAGCAGATCGGGGTTCTCACGGACCTGATGCTGGACGTCGGGCTGCGACGCCAGTATGTGCGCGGCGGAGCCGATGAGCGAGGCGGTCGACTCACCGCCTGCGCTGAACAACGTCGCCATGATGTTCAGCGCGGTGAGGTCCGTCAAATCTCCTGCAGCGCGGGCGGTTGCAAGATCACCGAGCAGGTTGTCCCTTGGATCTTCGGCAGCTGCCTGGAAGTGCTCGTTGATGTAGACGGCGAGCTCCATGACGGCGACCCCGGCCTCATCGAGTTCAGCCTGGCTGACCAGACCCTCGACCGTTTTCGTTCCGGCGTACCCCCACCGCATCAGTTGCTCGGTGTCGACGTCGGGCACTCCGATGAGACGCGTGACGATCATCATCGGTAGGCGGTTGGCCATGGCCGACATCCACTCGATGCGGCCGTCGTGGACATGCTCGTCCCACAGTCGAGCCTCCGTCTCGCGGACATACTCTTCGACAGCCCTGACCCTGCGTGCCGCAAGTTGTGGGAGCAGCAGTTTGCGGTGGGCGGCATGCGCGGGATCGTCCGCAGTCGCCAGCGCTTGCATCTCGCCGCCCAGCTCACCGAACGCGAACCGGCCGACTTTGCCGTTTTCGTAGGTCATCGTGGCGGTCAGGTTCGACGAGAAGTCTGCGGGCCTCGCGATGACGTCGTTGATGGCGTCCCAGCTCGAAACGGCA
The DNA here is from genome assembly GCA_964579685.1 of uncultured Mycobacterium sp. Lineage (GTDB taxonomy): Bacteria > Actinomycetota > Actinomycetes > Mycobacteriales > Mycobacteriaceae > Mycobacterium. The sequence continues at coordinate 3,343 of CAZOIX010000120.1, read as the reverse complement.
TAAAACCCTGAGTCGCCGATGGGGTGCACCGGGCCGCCGGCGTGCATCTGTTCGTAGAGCGGGTAGGGATCCTGGATGTTCACGTCGTCGAACAACGCGAGCCCGAGCTGCCCTTCTTGCACCGTCATCCCTCAAGGCTGAATGCCCGCCGCTCACCGGGTCAACGGATGCGCAGGAAGTTGAAAACAGCAGGTCAAGGACGATCGGGACAGCTGTCTCATCGGGGGGCGCGGACCAGCGCGAATCGTGAGACTGCGGCACATATTTGTCTCAACATGAGATGATCGATCGTATGCCTCGCAGTGACTGGCTCGTCGGCGGAGATCGCCGAACAATGGCGGCTGAACGCATCTATGAGGCCGCCACGGATCTCATTGCTCGTGACGGCCTCGATGCCTTCGACGTCGACACCTTGGCCGCCCAGGTGCACTGTTCGAGGGCCACGATCTACCGTCATGCCGGCGGCAAGGGCGAGATACGCGAGGCGGTGGTGGTTCGCTCCGCGGCCAGCATCGTCGAGACGGTCCGTGACGCCGTCGACGGACTGTCCGGGCCCGAGCGGATCGCCAGGGCAATCACGGTGGCGCTCAAGAAGATCCGTGCACATCCGCTTGGCGACTCGTTGATCGATTCGCTGCGTAGTGGTCGAGGTATGACGTGGCTGGCCGAATCGCCGGCAGTGGCCGGATTCGCGGCCGATCTGAATGGCCTGACCGACGACGACAGCGAGGCCGCGCAGTGGATCCTGCGCGTCGTGTTGTCGATGCTGTGCTGGCCCGTCGATGACGTGGATACCGAACGCCAGGTGGTGGACCGGTTTGTCCTGCCTGCGTTTGCGGTCGCCGGCGAGGGATAGGGTTCCACTCGACCATGACCTCCAACATCACTCCACGTCGGCCCGCGAACGGCAAGCAGGTGCGCGCGGACCGGACGCGGGCGATGGTCATCGACGAAACGGTGCGTTGCGTGCTCGAAGAGGGGTTCGGCGCAGCGAGTGCCAAACACATCACCGAGCGTGCGGGTGTCACGTGGGGGGTGATCCAGTATCACTTCGGCGACCGCGACGGCTTGCTGATGGCCGTCGTCGACAGCGGATTCGCCGAACTGTTGGCACGACTGCGCGAGATCGAGCCGAAACTGAGCTCGCACCAGGGACGTGCCAGGACGGAACTTCTCGTCAACACGGTCGCTGAGGCCTTCCTCAGCCCGACATACATTGCGGCGCTGGAGATTCTGATCGCCACCCGGGCAGGCCGAGCCGACGTCGACCAACGCCATCTGCTGGATCTCTTCACCACTCTGACCGATCTGGGCCGTTATGTCGCCGAGGGAATCGAACCCGAGCGCGCCGACGCGGTGGGCAATCTGGTGTGGACCACCCTGATGGGCGCCATGGTGGCCACGATGGCGGTCCCGGACCCTGTCGATGTCAGCCGCGAATTGCGGGCGTTGACCGACGCGATCACTGCGTATGTGGACCACGCGCGAGGGTCCTAGCGCGGCGCGATCTGCGTCGGCTCGATGGCGATGTCGGATGAGGCAGCGCCCTGGTGGCGGGTGGCGAGCACGCAGCCGATGAGGATGAGCGCGAGTGCGGCGATGTTCCAGAGCGTCAAGGGTTCGTTCAGCACAATCACCCCGGCCGCCAGCGCCACCGCCGGGTTGATGTAGGTGAACACCAGCGCACGGGCGGCACCGACCTCGCGGATGAGGGCGAAGAACACCAGAAACGCCAACGCGGTGCAGATCACGGCGAGGGCGCCCAGCGCCAAAAGCACTCGGGTGGATGGCATTTCGGCCGGCCAGGTTGCCGCCGCGGGGGCCGCGTAGACCAGTGCGGCAAATCCGAGACACACGGCCGTCATCGGGAGCGTCGGCACATCGGCCAGGTGGCGGGCGGCGATCAACGGTGCGATCGCGTAGCACGTCGACACCAACAGCACCTCGACGATCGGCCAGGTGCTGCCGCCGATGTGCGGGCCGGCGAGAACCGCCACGCCCGCAATGCCGACGGCGAGTCCCAGAATCCGTTTCGCGCCGAGCCGCTCACCGCCGGTGAGCCGATCCAGCACCGCGGCGATGATCGGGGACGCGGCGATGAGGAGACCTGTCATCGAACTCGTCAGATGACGTTCGGCGTCGGACAACAGAAACCATGCGGCGATGATCTCGAAGAACGCGAAGCCCGCCAACGCCTTCCAGTGGTCCCGCACGATCGTCACCGTTCGCCGCGACAAGGCCAGCGGCAGCAGCACCGCGGCGCCGACGGCGACCCGTGTGAATACCAGCACCGGCACCGACACGCCCTCGACCGCGATCTTGATCAGCAGGTAGGGAATGCCCCAGATGACGCTCATCGCGAGGAACAGGACCCATCCGCGTGAGCTCACGCAGACACCCTACTGTGCGATTTCGGTGCGCTAACGATCGCTGAGCGGGCGGTAGCGCACCGAAATCGCAATCAGAGCCCGCTACTTGGTCAGCTCCGCATACCTGCTGATGTGGTAGTCCGTCGTCCCGAACTCGAACTGGATCGCCGTCAGCCGCTTGAAGTAGTGGCCGATCGCAAGTTCCTCGGTCATGCCCATACCGCCGTGCAGTTGCACGGCCTGCTGGCCGACGAAGCGGGCCGCGCGCCCGATCGTGGCCTTGGCTGCGGACACCGCCCGCGCGCGAACCGCGGGCTCGGCGCCGAGGTTCAACACGGCGAGGTAGACGGCGGCGACGGACTGCTCGAGCTCCATGTACATGTCGACCATCCGATGCTGCAAAGCCTGAAAGCTGCCGATCGGTTGCCCGAACTGATGGCGCTGCTTGGCGTACTCGACGGTGTCGGCCAACACTTTTCGCATACCGCCGACAGCTTCCGAGCAGACCGCCACCGCGCCTTCGTCGCGTGCGGTGGCGATCGACGGCCAGGCCTGACCTTCCTCGCCCAGCAGGGCATCGCCGGGCAGGTTCAACCCGTCGAATGTGATGTCGGCCGCGCGCCGGTCGTCGACCGTGCGATAGGGATGCAGCTCCATCCCCGGGCCGGTCCCGTCGAGATCCACCAGGAACAGCGAGCAGCCGTTGGTGGTCCGTGCGGTCACCAGCAGATGGGTCGCCAACGGCGCGCTCATCGCGACGATCTTCGCCCCGTTCAGGCGCCACCCGTCGCCGTCCCGCTCGGCCCTCGTCGACGGATCCTGGCAGTTCTCGCCTGTCGAAGACTCCGCCGCGGCCAGCGCGACGACCGCGGCGCCCTCGACGATCATCTCCAGCAGTGACGTCGCCACCGGACCGCCCGCGCGGTGCAGCAGGCCGCCGGCCACTACCACGGTGTCGACGTAGGGCTCCACCA
>CAZOIX010000119.1:0-8521 GCA_964579685.1 uncultured Mycobacterium sp. | reverse complement strand
GGTCGGTCGTGTGCTGCTGACTTCGGATACGGCCCTCTTCACCGTCGGACTAGACCGGCCCATGACCTTCCTGCCCGGACAGTTCGTGCTGTTCCAGTCCTGGGCGGGCGTCCGGCGAGCCTACTCGATGGCCCATCCGCAACGTGCGGACGCGACGATGGTCGAGTTCGTGATCAAGGCCAAACCGGGTGGTTCGGGGTCCATCTGGTTGTTCGATGAGATCTCGCTCGGTGATTCGCTCATGGTCGAAGGACCGTATGGGCGGGCATACGCGCGGCCGAACTCCGAACAGCCGGTGCTGTGTGTGGCTGGCGGCACTGGGTTGGCACCCATTCTCGCCATCACCGAACAGGTGCTGACCACCGGGCAGGCCCCTTCGCTGCACTTGTATGTCGGTGCGCGATCGGATGGGGACCTCGTTCTGCTGGATCGGCTGGTGAGGCTGCGCGATATGGGCGCCTCTATCACGTTGGCCGCCGAGCGCATCGGAGATGAGCCGATCGGTAACCCGTTGCTACCGGCCGTGAAACTCGGAAGTGTGGTCGACCAAGTCCTTGCCGACTGGAACCACTTTGCCGGATATGACATCTACCTCGGCGGGCCGGCGGGCATGGTTGACGCGGCCTTGCGCGCGCTCGTACGGCACGGCGACGCCGCGGCCGACCGGGTGTTCTTCGACCGCTTCCTCTAATTGGCACCTATCGCACCGGGAAAGGATCTTGACATGCTGGCGGACACCGGAACCGCGCTGCCCACCGACGATGTTTACAGTCGCAATTACATCGGGGGCGAGTGGGTGTTTCCGGCGGCACCATACGAGTTCGAGATTCGAAATCCGGCTGACAGCACCATTACTGCGGTGGTTCCGTTGTCATCTCGTAATGATGTGAACCGCGCCATCGCGGCGGCTCAGGCGATTGACAAAGGCGAATGGGCCGACCCTGAACGACGGGTACAGCTGCTGATGGCGCTCCTGGACCGCCTCAATGCGCTGGAACCAGAACTGGTAAAGCTACAGTGCGGCGAAACCGGTTTGAGTGCTGAGGATTCCGCGGCGGCGCTGCGGGCCACGCTAGCAGTCGCGCGCGCCCTTGTGTTTGAGGTCGAAGGCAGGGCCGATTGCAGGCAACAAGGTGCATCGGGGCATGTGCTGTCGTGGGGCTTGCCACTCGCCGAGATGCTCACATCGGTCTTCGCCACCCTGGTACGCGGTATGTCCGTGGTTGTCAAACCCTCACTGAGGGGGCCGCTTTCGCCGGTTGCCGTGGCGCTGGCGGCAAGCCAAGTTGGCTTCCCGCCGGGTTCGATCAACGTGGTGCAGGGCACGGGGGTGGATGTCGGTGCTGCTTTGATCGGCAGTTCGCTTCTGGATGAGCTTCACGTTCATGGTAATCCAGGCACCCTGGCACAAGCCCGCCGAGCTGAACCGCGTACAGGTGTACCCCTGCGCACGTTGTCAGCCGGTGGCAACGTCGCGATCATATATCCGGAGATTGACGATAGACAGATCTCTGCGATGGCAGCGAAAGCCGCTGTGGGGCTCCGTATCCACAGCACTGGTGGGCCCTTTGGGCAAACCACTGTAGCTGTGCACGACAGCGTCGCACCCAGGGCGCTGGAAGCACTGGTATCCGAAGTGGGTGTTGTTTCGCCGGCGCCGTTGCCGTCTGAACCTCTTCGCCGGGTCGCGATGTCGCGTGTGCAAAGGCTAGGTGCCGATGGGGGCCGAACAATGGTCGGTCGGCCGATTCCGGATGATATCGAACACCGGATGGGTTGGCGGATGCCCCCAGTAGTGACAGATCTAGGCAATGCCGCGACGGCCGCAGGACGGCTGAATTCGGCGGGCGAACCGCTCGGCCCCGTACTCACGGTGGTGCGGTGGACCAGTCACGACGATCTCGACCAACTCTTCGCCGGCCAGAGATATCGCGCCGGCTACGCGAGCACTTGGGGGGAGGGGTTCGCCGACGATCGCATCACTTTCGGTGCCGTCGCGCGTTCGCTAAGCCCGCTCGAAATAGCTTGTGTTGGAACGCTTCCCCTGGCCTGGGCGGGCCTATGACGATAAAACATGACCCGCCTGCGGCTTTGCCAATCGGGGCAATACAAGATATTCGACCGCATAAGAGTTCCGCGTAACCAGTCCAACGCGGCGTCTAACGAAGGAGTTGCCTGCCATGTCTGTTCCTGAACACACTAAGACTACATACGACGTGCTCATCGTCGGTGCTGGCCCAACCGGTGCTGTTGCGGCGAAACGGTTCACCGAGGAGGGATTTACGGTGATCTGCCTCGAGCAGGGTGAGTACCCCGATTACACGACCATCAAGAGTGATTCGGATGAGTTTGAACTAGCCAAGGACCGCCACTTCAGCTGGTACCCGAATCGTAGGCAGGCGCCGTCGGACTACCCGATTAATGACGATGAATCCGATGTGGCACCGCTCATGTGGAACGGAGTGGGTGGTAGCTCCATTTTGTACGCGGCTGCCTGGCATCGCTTCAAGCCTAGCGATTTCAGGGTGCACACACTCGATGGTGTGGCTGACGATTGGCCTTTCGACTATTGGGAGCTCGCACCATATTACGACCGCGTCGAGGTTGATTTCTCGGTCTCCGGACTCCCTGGCGATCCCTCTATGCCAGATTTTGAGCCGCCGCTTCCACCCTTCCCACTTGGTGATATGGAGAGGCGCTTCGCAGCAGCGCACGACCGCCTCGGCTGGCACTGGTGGCAGGGCACGAATGCTATCGCTTCGGTCAAGCATGGAAACTTGTTGCCCTGCGTCCGACGGGGTAGCTGCTTGTGGGCGTGTAACGATGGGGCAAAGGCGTCTGTGGACCGAACCCACTGGCCGGTGTCGATCGCACAAGGTGCCAAGCTGGTGCAGAACGCCCGCGTCCAAAGGATTGAGACCGAAAACGGCCTGGCCACTGGGGCCACGTACGTTGACCGTGCGACTGGGAAGACCCACTTTCAGCCCGCCAGAACAGTTTTCGTCGCGGCGAATGGAATCGGCACGCCCCGACTCCTACTCAACTCGGCGTCTGCATCCCACCCGAATGGTCTTGCCAACTCGTCGGGCATGGTCGGGAAAAGATTGATGATGCACCCTTACAGTGTTGTCGTCGGTTTGTTCGACGATTTCTTTGACGGATGGCAAGGTCCCTATGGTCAGCGCGCATATTCGTTGGAGTTCCAGGAAACCCATCCGGATCGGGACTTCGTTCGCGGCGCGAAATGGCAGCTGATGGGTACTGGAGGGCCGCTCGCGTCGACGGGCGCCTGGCCGTTCAATGGAATTACCTGGGGTAAAGACATTCATAAGGAGGTAAGTCGTCGTTTCGGACACTCTGCAGGCTGGTCGATAATCGCCGAGGATCTCCCCTACGAGTACAACACGGTGACGCTGGATCCCGACCTTGTCGACGATGACGGTTTGCCGGCACCCAAATTGCGCTATCGCGCGTCCGAGAATACGAAACGGCTCCTCGACTTCAATCAGCAGCAGGCCCAAATCTCGATGAAGGAGGCAGGTGCATACGAGACCATTGTTGCGTCGATTGTGCGCGAGACAGGGTGGCACCTACTGGGCACCTGCACAATGGGTAATGATCCGGCCACGTCTGTGGTCGACGGAACTGGGCGGGCGCACGACGTATCGAATTTATTCCTTGTCGACGGCAGTGTCGTGCCGACCTCCGGCTGTGTTAATCCAACCGGCACTGTAGCGGCTCTGTCGCTACGCACAGCAGACCTCGCGATTAAGGCTGCGAAAGATCAGCGCGTGCCTCTTGCAGCCAAATCAATGTAAAGAATTATCAGCTGAATAGATTCTAGGAGACCAGAATGACGACTTATGAGGATATTCAAGCCCAGTTATCCTGGGTATGTGATGCAATTTTGCCTGGCGACGAGGACCTTGGGATGCCCTCGGCGTCTGGGGCCGGAGTTGTAACTCAACTGCTTCCAAGGGCTCTGAAGGTGCGCGATGATCACGCAGAGGACTTCATCCAGGCGGTTGCGAGTCTGCCGGCCGATGTACCTGCGGATCGACTTGCTACCATAAGCGACTCCCTGTCGCCTGAATCCTTCGATCTCGTCACCCATCTGATTGCCGGCGCGTACTACTTGAATGCCGATGTCAACGCAAAGCTGGGATACAAAGGGCAAGAATCACTGCCCTATGACCCCGACTTTGATGAGATCAGCGAGATCGCAGACCGTGTCATTGCGCGAGGCCCCGTTTGGATCGATACACGGACGGGCCAACGGGGACTGCCCAGCGCGTCCGGAGCGTGAACGACGTGTCTCCATCACTGAAACTCGACAGGTCCTCACGGACTATCGGTGAAACTCAGATGTACATCGCCGGCGAGTGGTGTTTCGCGGACGGAGGAGAGACGTTTGCCACCATCGACCCGAACACGGGGCGTGAGATCGCCAGAATTCCTCGTGGGAGGGCCACCGATGTAGATCGTGCAGTTAGTGCCGCCGACGCGGTTGCTCGCGACTGGCAATTCACCGATGCGATCGCTCGTGCTGCGCTGCTTCGACGCCTCTCAGAACTCGTATCCGCCAATGCCGAGGAGTTGGCTGCGCTGGAGGCGGTGGATTCAGGCCATTACCTGTCGAAGGCCCGTGATTTGGTGTCGGCTATTCCGCTGTGGCTTGAGTATTGGGTTGGCATGGCGGATAAGGTCAACGGCCGCACGATCACCGTGCCTGGCGAAAAGATGAGTCTCACGGTCCTCGAACCACTGGGGGTAACGGCGCATATCGTACCTTGGAACTACCCGCTGTTAGTCATGGTGAGATCGATTGCGCCAGCGCTCGCGCTGGGGAACACCTGTGTGGTCAAGCCCGCCGAAGATACCTCTCTATCGGCCTTGAAGTTCGCCGAATTGGTGGAGCAGGCGGATTTCCCATCAGGGGTATTCAACGTGGTCACTGGCTTGGGACCTGAGGCAGGGGCCGCGCTTGCCTCTCACCCGAAGGTTCGCGGCATCACTTTCACCGGCTCTACTGAAACTGGGCGTACGGTGGCGAAGCTGGGCTCAGAGCACATTGCCCAACTAAACTTGGAGCTTGGCGGAAAGTCCCCCCTCATCGTGTTGCCCGACGCACGGCTTGACGACGCGGTAGAGGGTGCGATTCAGGGATTCTGCTCGCATGCCGGTCAGGTCTGTATTGCTGGCAGTCGGCTACTTCTTCACGAGGACATCGCTGACGAGTTTCTTAATCGCCTCGAAGCGAGGCTCAAGGACACCCGCGTCGGTGACGGTTTCGATGAAGCTACGCAGATGGGGCCCGTAGTCTCGCTGAAGCAGTACAACCGAATTATGGATTACATCGAAATCGGGAAACAGGAAAGTGTGCTGCGGATTGGGGGAGGTCGGCCCAGAGACGTCGGCTCAGATGGATATTACATCGAGCCCACCGTTTTCGATAAGGTGAGTCCCGAAGCGCGAATAGCGACGGAGGAGATATTTGGCCCCGTGGCAGCTGTTATTCGCTGGAATAAGATTGACGACCTCATTTCCCTAGTCAATAGCAGTGAGTACGGACTGTTCTCGGTGATCTGGACAGAAGGTATCACTAATGCGCTAAACATCGCCCGGCGAATAGACGCGGGTGGGGTGATTATCAACGACTGGTTCGGTGAACTTCCGATGACGCCACATGGCGGAACCAAGCAGAGCGGACTCGGGAGGGAAGAGGGCTTTGAAGCTGTAACCAGCTACACCCAAGTCAAGCATATTGGGATAAATCTTGAAAGTCGCTTGACAACTAATTGGGCTGAGGCGCCGCTTTGAGTGAACCCTTCCGCAGACCGCGATTGGCGGGGCGCGCAAGACAGTCCTTATCACGTTCAACGTCGGTATCTCGAAGGGGAGCGGGTGCATCTACATTCGGTGGCGTTGCGGCGTGTATCGCGGTCCGCCGCGAATTGAAGTGCAGACATTGGTTGACGACACCCACGTGACCGAAACTCTTTCACACAGGGTTAAGGCGTAAATCCGGCATCGTAATCAACGAAGGGTAAGAAAAAATGACAACCGCCTCTTCCTTTGCGACCCCCGCAGTACGGCGTCCAGAGGAATTCTCGCACAATGAGATTCAGTTATCCACGGGCGTGAAAATCCACTATGTTCGGGAAGGCTCTGGTCCCCCGCTGCTGCTGCTTCACGGGTGGCCAGGATTCTGGTGGGAGTGGAGCAAAGTAGTCGCTCCACTTGCAGAACATTTCGATGTAATCGTTCCCGACCTCCGGGGTTTCGGAGACTCTGAAAAGCCCGACCTCGGCGATATATCGCAGTACACGCTCGATCACGCGACCGACGATCAGGCAGCATTGCTGGATGAACTTGGAATTGACGAAGCCTACGTCGTCGGTCATGATTATGCAGCGATCATCGTGCACAAGTTCATCCGCAAATTCCGGAATCGCGTGATAAAGGCAGCTATATTCGATCCGATCACACCCGACTTCGGTGAGTTCTACTTCGGTATCCCACATGTGTCAGAGTCGTGGTATTCTCAATTCCACCAGACGGACATGTCGGTAGAACTTGTGAGCTCTAGCCGTACGGCGTGCAAAATATACTTTACCCACTTCATGAATCATTGGTCCTATCGCGACGAGCTACTGACCGATGATGAGATGGAGATTTACGTTGACAACTTCATGAAGGCGGGCAATATCCACGGTGGTTTCAATTACTACCGGGCCAATCTGTCGATGACGAGCGCGCCGTGGAACGAACTCGATGACGAGGTCACAGATTTGCCGGTGACGATCCTCTGGGGCCAAGGAGATACGGTGGTTCCTTCGCTACTCGCAGACCGGCTCCCGAAATACTATTCAAACTACACCCTTGAGATAGTCGAGGATGCAGGACACTTCATGATGGTCGAAAAGCCGGACATCGTTATCGAGCGTCTCACGGCCGCTTTCAAATGACTCCCCTTATGGTGTGAGTATTCGCTAAGGGGTGGCCGAATGAGGCTGGTCCGGATGGCGCTGACCGGAACCTGAACTGGTCCACGATGAATTGCCTCGGGCATATCCGGAGAATCCATTTCTCGGGGTAACGGACTCATGTCGGCGAATTCGTCGTTGAGGAGTCCGCGGGGAACACGCCACCGGAGTCGCGGGAGCAGGCGGCGCGGATGGGTGCCGAGATCCGCGACCAGCGTGTAACCTGACTTGGCTCACGTTTCCGAGTTGATGGTGACTGCAGGGCTATGAACTGCATTTTCTTGGTGGGCTCGGCCAGAATTTGTGCACTAAATTGCGGCCGTAGGCTGCCGTGGTGGCCTATGTGCGACCGTGAAGACCGCCTCGGGGTCGATCGCGGTGCAGATCGTGTGGTCCACCCGGCGCGGGTCACGCAACATCGAGCACCTCGGCTCAGCCCACGATGAGGCCGAGCTGGCCGCGCTGAAGGCTGCCGCGGCCGAGCGGTTGGCCGCCAATCAGGCCGTGCTCGATCTCGACGCGACCGCTCCGGCGGGCTCGGAGCCGTTGCCGATCACTTCCACCCAGATGACGCACCCCTGGGACGCGTTGTGCGGCGTATCGGATTGTGGGGTTCGAGTCAGCAACCAAGGGCGACACTGTGTTTCGTGACCTCACGATTGCCCGGATCATCGAACCCACCAGCAAGATCGACGCCGAGCGGGTGCTGACCGAGGTCGGTGTCGAACCCGCTTCGTATGCCACCGTGAAGCGCCGCCTGCCCAGCTACGCCCAGCCGCAGTGGCGCCAAGCCTTGGCTGCGGCCAGCGCGCGCCGCGCCGGGTTGGGCCGGCGTCGCTGGTGTTATTCGACGTCTCGACGCTGTACTTCGAAACCGATACCGGAGTCGGGTTCCGCGAGCCGGGCTTTTCCAAGGAACGCCGTCTGGGGCCGCAGATCACCCTCGGACTGTTGACCGACGCGTCTGGATTTCCGCTGACCATGCAGGCCTTCGAGGGCAACAAGGCTGAGACCGCCACCATGCTGCCAGTCATCAACGCGTTCAAGACCGCCCACCAGCTCTCCGACGTCACCGTCGTGGCCGATGCCGGCATGATCTCCGAGGCCAACCAGGTCGCGATCAAAGCCGCAGGGCTGTCGTTTGTCCTGGGCACCCGCATCCCGTTTCTGCCCGATGTGGTGCGCGAATGGCACGCCTTGCACCCCGATGAGGCGGTCCCCGATGGGCTGGTGTTGACGCAGTCGTGGCCGGCCACCAGTGCGGAGAAGACCCGCGGCATCCCGGACCGGGTTATCTACTACCGGTACCGCGCAGATCGAGCCCGGCGAACCCTGCGCGGCATCGACGAGCAAGTCCGCAAGGCCGAACGCGCTGTTGACGGACACGCCCCGGTCAAACGCAACCGCTACATCCAGCTCACCGGCGCCTCCAAGTCGGTCAACCGCACCTTGGAGGCCAAGGCGCGAGCGCTGGCCGGCTGGAAGGGCTACACCACCAACCTGACCAGCGCGTCCTCGACGTTCGTCATCGATGC
>CAZOIX010000118.1:7326-8534 GCA_964579685.1 uncultured Mycobacterium sp. | reverse complement strand
TCTGGTATTCGAGCATCGCCTGTTGTTCACGCTTGCGGGCTTCGTCGAGCTTGCGGTAGCGCGGCTCGTCGTACTCCCAAGCCACGCCGGTGCCGACCCAACCTCCTTTCACGCGTCGCACCGCGCCGTCGACGTCGAGCACCTTCAGCACCATCTCCAACCGAGACCGACCCAGGTCGACCAGCGGCTCCAGCGAAGGTGTCGACTGCGGTCGTTCGGGATCCAGTGCGTCGATCACGTTGCGCACCATGGCCTCCGACGGGAACGCCACCGAGGCGAAGTACCGCCAGACATCCTGGTCCTCATGGCCGGGCAGCAGGATGACGGCCGCGCTCTCCGTGGACCGGCCCGCGCGACCGACCTGCTGGTAGTAGGCGATCGGTGAGGACGGGGCGCCGAGGTGCACGACGAAGCCGAGGTCGGGCTTGTCGAAACCCATCCCCAGCGCCGAGGTGGCCACCAAGGCCTTGACCTTGTTGGCCAGCAGATCCGCCTCGAGTTGTTCGCGTTCGGCAGCTTCCGTGGCACCGGTGTATGCGGCGACCTCGTGGCCCTGCTCACGCAGCAGCGACGCGACGTCATGGGCTTGCGCGACCGTGAGGGTGTAGACGATTCCGGAACCGGGCAGCGAATCAATATGCGCCGCAAGCCAAGCCGCGCGCTGCGCGGGATTGCCGGCCTTGACCACCGACAGTCGCAACGACTCGCGATCGAGTCCGCCGCGCAGCACCAACGTGTCCTGCCCGCCCACACCCAGTTGGGCGGCGACGTCGTCGACGACCCTGTCGTTGGCGGTCGCCGTAGTCGCGAGCACGGGAACGTCGGCGCCCAACTCCCCGATCAGGGTCCGGATACGCCGGTAGTCGGGGCGGAAGTCGTGGCCCCAGTCCGATACGCAGTGCGCCTCGTCGACTACGACGAGTCCCGCGTCGCGGGCCAGCGCGGGCAGCACCTGGTCGCGAAAGTCGGGGTTGTTCAACCGTTCCGGGCTGACGAGCAGGACGTCGAGCTCGCCTCGGCGCACGCGTGCGTTGATCTCATCCCACTCGGAAACGTTGCTCGAGTTGATGGTTGCGGCGTGCACCCCGGCCCGATCAGCGGCGGCGACCTGGTTACGCATCAGCGCCAGCAGCGGCGACACGATCACCGTCGGGCCGCGGCCCGACTCGCGAAGCAGTTTGGCCGCGATGAAGTACACCGCAGACTTG
>CAZOIX010000118.1:0-7316 GCA_964579685.1 uncultured Mycobacterium sp. | reverse complement strand
CAGCCGGTGCGCTGCACGACGAGTGCGCGTCGGCGCGCCACCACGAGCGCCTCGATGGCCGTCCACTGATCGTCCCGCAGTCTGGCGGTCGGACCCGCCAGCTGTTCGAGAAGCGCCTGGGCCTCGTCGCGGGTGATCATGCCGTCATGCTGCCCGTCGGGTCCGACGCTGCCCAACGACTGTGAATCTGACGACGAAAAACGGCCGAAAACGTCGTCAGATTCACACTCGCGGGTTGTCAGGAAGCGGGCGCCGCTTCTTGTTCGCGCTTGATCTCCAGCGCGATATCGATGAGCTGATCCTCCTGGCCGCCGATCAGCTTGCGCTGGCCCGCTCTGTGCAGCAGCTGATGCGCGGGCACGCCGTAGCGCTCCGACTGCCGGATAGCGTGCTTGAGGAAGCTCGAGTACACGCCCGAGTACCCCATGATCAATGCGTTGCGGTCGAGCAGGCACTCGGCCGGCATCGCGGGCGCGACCACCTCTTCCGCGGCGTCGGCGATGTCGAAGAAATCGATTCCCGTCTTCACGCCGATCTTGTCGAACACCCCGATCAGCGCCTCGACGGGCGCGTTACCCGCACCGGCGCCGAACCGGCGGCAGGATCCGTCGATCTGCTTGGCGCCCGCCCGCACCGCCTCGATCGAGTTCGCGACCCCCAGGCCCAGGTTCTCGTGGCCATGGAAACCGACTTGAGCATCCGATCCCAGTTCGGCCACCAGCGCCGACACCCGGTCGGCGACACCCTCGAGCACCAGCGCACCGGCGGAGTCGACGACGTAGACGCACTGGCAGCCCGCGTCGGCCATGATGCGAGCCTGAGCGGCCAGTTTCTCCGGGCTGATGGTGTGGCTCATCATCAGGAAACCGACGGTCTCCAGACCCAGCTCGCGGGCCAGCCCGAAGTGCTGGATCGACACGTCGGCCTCGGTGCAGTGGGTGGCGATGCGGCAGATCGACCCGCCGTTGTTCTGCGCCTCCTTGATGTCCTCCTTGGTGCCGACGCCCGGCAGCATGAGGAAGGCGATCTTGGATTCCTTGGCCGTCTCGGCGGCCAGCTTGATCAACTCCTGCTCGGGGGTCTTGGAGAATCCGTAGTTGAAGCTCGATCCGCCGAGACCGTCGCCGTGGGTGACCTCGATGACGGGCACGCCCGCCGTGTCCAGCGCCGCGACGATGGCTCCCACCTCGTCCTTGGTGAACTGGTGGCGCTTGTGGTGCGAACCGTCGCGCAGCGACGTATCCGTCATCCGGATGTCCCAGAACGGATTGAAGTAGATGTCGTCGGTGCTCATGCCTGCCCTCCTCCCGCGGTTGCCGCCAGTGACTCCTTCGCGATCTCCTCGCCGACCTTCGTCGCCGCGGCCGTCATGATGTCCAGGTTTCCAGCGTAGGGCGGTAGATAGTCGCCTGCACCCTCCACTTCGACGAATGTGGTGACGACATGATTGCCGCCGTTGACCACCGACGGTTCGTCGAACTGCGGCTCGTTGAGCAGCCGATAGCCGGGTACATAGGTCTGCACCTGTGCCACGACGTCCTTGATGGACTTCGTGATCGCGTCGTGGTCAGCGTCCTCGGGAATCGCGCAGAAGATGGTGTCGCGCATGATCATCGGGGGTTCGGCGGGATTGAGGATGATGATCGCCTTACCGCGCTTGGCGCCGCCGATCGTCTCCACACCCTTGCTGGTGGTCTTGGTGAACTCGTCGATATTGGCCCGTGTTCCCGGGCCTGCCGACGCCGAGGAGACCGAGGCGACGATCTCGGCATAGGGCACATCGACGACTCGACTGACGGCGTACACCATCGGGATCGTCGCCTGACCTCCGCAGGTGACCATGTTCACGTTCGGGGCATCGAGGTGGGCGCGCAGGTTGGCAGGCGGGATCACCCCGGGCCCGACAGCGGCGGGGGTCAGATCCACGGCACGGATCCCCGCCTCGGCGTAGCGCGGCGCGGCATCGCGGTGCACGTAGGCACTCGTGGCTTCGAACACCAGATCCGGCTTCTCGCTCTGGGCCAGCAGCCAGTCCACGCCCTCATGCGACGTCTCCAGGCCCAGCTTGCGGGCCCGCGCGAGGCCTTCGCTCTCGGGATCGATCCCGATCATCCAGCGCGGCTCCAGCCAGTCCGAGCGCAGCAGTTTGTACAACAGGTCGGTGCTGATGTTGCCCGATCCAACGATGGCGACGGATGCCTTATCCGGCATGTGTGCTCCTAGCTACTCGAAACTCAAGTGGACTGCGCCGAGCCCGTCGAAGTCCGCGACGAACTCGTCGCCGGGGGCGGCGTCGAACGCTTTGGTGCATGAGCCGGGCAACACGATGTCGCCGGCTTTCAGGCGTACGCCGAACCCCTCCACCTTGCGGGCCAGCCAGGCCACCGCGGTGACCGGATTGCCGAGCACCGCATCGCTGCGCCCCTTGGCGACGACCTCACCGTTGCGGGTCAGCACGGCGTCGATATTGCAGATGTCGACGTCCTTGGGCGAAACCCTGGCCTCACCGAGCACCCAACCGGCAGAGGAGGCGTTGTCGGCGATCGTGTCGCACAACTTGATCTTCCAGTCCTTGATGCGGGTGTCGATCAACTCGATCGCCGGCGCGAATGCCGCCGTCGCCGCCAGCACGTCGTGCTCGGTGCAGCCCGCACCGGGCAGGTCGTCGGCCAGGATGAAGCCGACCTCCACCTCGACACGGGGATAGAGGTAATTCCCCGATGTGACGGGCCGGTCTTCGAAGACGGCCATCTCGTCGAGGAGATGCCCGTAATCCGGCTCGTCGACGTTCATCATCTTCTGCATGGCCTCCGACGACAGGCCCACCTTGTGCCCGATCACCCGCGCGCCCTCGGCGACCCGCTGTCGAATGTTGATCAGCTGGATCTCATAGGCGTCGACGACGTCGATATCGGCGTTCGCGTCGGTCAACGGGCTGATGGGCACCCGGCTGCGTTCAGCCTGGGCGAGGTCGGCCGCAAGCTGTTCACGCACCTCGTCGCTGAGCATCTTTGCGAAGTCCCCTCGTTTTGTTGACCGGCACAGTTGTCCTGCGGCCGAGCAATTCTATAACGTGTTCTACATGACGGGTCAGGAGTACGACGTCGTCGTGGTGGGTAGCGGCGCCGCCGGCATGGTCGCCGCCCTCACCGCGGCCCACCAGGGACTATCCACAGTAGTCGTCGAGAAGGCTGCGCACTACGGCGGTTCCACTGCGCGGTCCGGTGGTGGCGTGTGGATTCCGAACAACGAGGTACTCCGGCGCGACGGCGTCGGCGATAGCCCCGAGGCCGCACGCAAGTATCTGCACACCATCATCGGGGATGTCGTCGAGCCCGAGAAGATCGACACCTATCTGGAGCGCGGCCCCGAGATGCTGTCGTTCGTGCTGAAGAACTCCCCGTTGAAGATGTGCTGGGTGCCGGGGTACTCCGACTACTACCCCGAAACGCCCGGCGGCCGGCCGGGCGGTCGTTCGATCGAGCCCAGACCCTTCGATGCCCGCAAACTCGGGCCTGACGAGAAGGGCCTGGAACCGCCGTACGGCAAGGTGCCGCTGAACATGGTGGTGATGCAGCAGGACTACGTCCGGCTGAACCAGATGAAGCGCCACCCGCGCGGACTGCTGCGCAGCCTGAAGGTGGGCGCCCGCACCGTGTGGGCCAACCTGCGTCGCAAGAACCTCGTCGGCATGGGCCGTGCCCTGATCGCGCCGCTGCGTATCGGGCTGCAGAAGGCGGGGGTGCCGGTACGCCTGAACACCGCGCTGACCGACCTGTACGTCGAGGACGGTGTGGTCCGCGGTATCTACGTGAAGGACGCCAACGCACCGGAAAGCGCTGAGCCGCAACTCATCCGCGCGCGCCGCGCCGTGATCCTCGGATCCGGTGGCTTCGAGCACAACGAACAGATGCGGGTGAAGTACCAGCGCGCCCCGATCACCACCGAATGGACGGTCGGCGCGGCGGCCAATACCGGTGACGGCATCCTTGCCGCCGAGAAACTCGGTGCCGCCCTTGAGGTGATGGAGGACGCCTGGTGGGGTCCGACCGTCCCGCTCGTCGGTGCACCGTGGTTCGCGTTGTCGGAACGCAACTCCCCCGGCTCGATCATCGTGAACATGGCGGGCAAACGCTTCATGAACGAGTCGATGCCCTACGTGGAGGCCTGCCACCACATGTACGGCGGCGAGTACGGCCAGGGCCCGGGTCCCGGCGAGAACATCCCGGCGTGGCTGGTCTTCGACCAGCGTTACCGTGATCGGTATATTTTCGCGGGTCTGCAACCGGGGCAACGGATTCCGACGAAGTGGATGGAGTCCGGGGTCATCGTCAAGGCCGATACCATCGCGGAACTGGCCGAGAAGACGGGCCTGTCCCCCGAGGCGCTCACGGCCACCGTCGACCGGTTCAACGGGTTCGCACGATCCGGTGTCGACGAGGACTTCAGCCGCGGCGTCAGCGCCTACGATCGCTACTACGGCGACCCGACCAACAAGCCGAACCCCAACCTCGGGGAGATCAGCCACGCGCCGTACTACGCCGCGAAGATGGTGCCAGGCGATCTGGGCACCAAGGGTGGCGTCCGTACCGATATCCACGGACGCGCGCTGCGTGACGACGGCTCGATCATCGAGGGCCTGTACGCGGCGGGTAACGTCAGCTCGCCGGTGATGGGACACACCTATCCCGGTCCGGGTGGAACGATCGGCCCGGCGATGACATTCGGATATCTGGCGGCGCTACATATTGCAGGGAAGAACTGATGCCCATCAATCTCGACGAGGCGCTGGGCGCCGAACTTCCGCCCGCCGAATTCTCCTGGACCAGTAGCGATATCCAGCTCTATCACCTCGGACTCGGCGCGGGTTGGAACCCGATGGACAAGCGCGAGCTGCGCTATCTGACCGATGGCACCCCCCAGGTACTTCCGACCTTCGGCAACGTCGCACAGAGCTTTCACATGACCGAGCCTCCGAGCGTGCAGTTCCCCGGGATCGACATCGAACTGTCGAAGGTGCTGCACGCCAGCGAGGCGGTCTCGGCACCGGGCCCCATCCCGCCGTCGGGTACCGGCATCGCGGTCACCCGTTTCACCGACATCTGGGACAAGGGCAAAGCCGCGGTGATCTGGTCGGAGACCACGGTCTGTGCCCCTGACGGCGCGGTCCTGTGGAAGCAGAAGCGGTCGATCTTCGCGCGCGGGGAGGGCGGCTTCGGCGGCGAACGCGGCCCGTCGACGTCCTCGGAGCCACCGTCGCGAGCAGCCGATTTCGAATTGTCGATATCCGTATCGCCACAGCAGGCGCTGTTGTACCGCATGTGCGGTGACCGCAACCCCTTGCACTCGGACCCCGATTTCGCTGCCGCAGCAGGCTTTCCACGCCCGATCCTGCACGGGCTGTGCACCTACGGCATGACCTGCAAGGCGATGGTCGATGCGCTGCTGGACGGCGATACGACCCGGGTCGGCACCTACGGCGCCCGGTTCGCTGGTGTGGTGTTCCCCGGGGAGACGTTGAAGGCCAGCGTTTGGAAGGAGGGCGACGGCTTCACCGCCGTCGTCACCGCACCCGAGCGTGACGATTCGGTGGCGCTAGCAGGGGTGGAACTCATTCCGGCCTGACGCAACCGGAAGAGACACGGAGTGCCACAGACCCGGAAAACGCCCGCCCACGTACCGGCGAACTTGTAAGTTTCGACCAATGAGTGCACGGCTGCTGTCTCACGTCGTGGCCTTTGCCGCGACCGTTGCCATGCTGATCTGGGTTGCACCGCCCGCCGAGGCCCAGCCGGACGTTCCCCCCGATCCGACGGTGTCCACGACGCTGTCGCTGGCCGAGGTCGGTTCGGCGGACACCCTGTGGTTCTACGGCGACACGAGCTCGACCACGTTGTCGTTTCCGGTGCCGGTGGGTTTGCGACCGGAAACGTTGAACGCCATCGTCACCGTCCCCTTCCGGATGAGGTTCGGCACGGTGTCCGTCGCGCAGGGCGATCGGCTCATCAGCAAGGTCGACCTGCCTCCGGCGGACTTGGCCCCGATTGTCATCCCCCTCAACGGCGTCGAGGCCGTCGATGATTCCGTGAGCGTGACGCTCAAGCTCACCGCCCTCGCCGACGACGATTTCTGTCTGGACCAGGACAACCCGGTCGGGCTCACCAATGCGTCGATCACCTACACCGGCACGGAGTCGGCCCCGACCTCCATCGCCGACTTTCTCCCGTCGATCCTGCGGACGCTGACCATCGGCGTTCCTGACCCGCCGTCACAATCCGAATCAAACGCCGCAGTGCAGTTGGCCGCGGCGCTGCGCTACCGCTACCGGAGCCAGCCGCTGCAAGTTGCCCTGGTGCCGCTGGCCCCGAACGCGACCACCCTTGCCGGCCCGCCGCAGCCGATGGAGCGCCGCATCGTCATCAAAGAGGGCCCGGACAAAGGACTCTCGCTTATCCCCGGCCCGGACGCTGGGCTGCTCATCTCCGGGCAGGGCGAAGAGCTGACCAATCAATCCCGGCTGCTGACCGATCCGTCGTTGAGCATGGCCGTGAGCACGAGGGCGGTCGCCGAGAAGCTGCACTTCGATCAGGCCCTGCCAGGCGACTCCGCGACACTGGCGCGGTTGGGGCAGTTGACGTTCTCCAACGTCGGAGTCTCACCGCAGGTGAGCATCGTCTTGGACCAGACGCGATTCGGTCACTCCACTCAGGGCACCCGGATACACGTGACCGGTACGCACACGCCGGTTCCCACCGATATCGGCGCGCAGATGACCGCCTCGATCGACGACGAGATCTTCGATTCGTGGCCGACCGGGGCGGACGGCACCATCGACCACTGGATCGATGTGCCGGATCGGCTCGTGCAGCGCTACACCAACCTCAAGGTGGGGGTGGCCACGACCGGAAACATCGGGCGCTGCCACGAATTCAGGCCGATCACCCTCACGATCAACCCCGGCACCGTCGTGGAGAGCACTGTCGCTTCGCCGCCGATCCCGACCGGGTTTCTCTCGCTGCCGCAGGCGTTGATGCCCCGAGTCCGCTTCGGCATCAACGAGAACAGCTTCGCCGATACCCTGCGCGCGACGCAGATCGTGCTGGGGCTGCAGCGCATGAGTGTGGTTCCCCTCATGACGGAGGTGTCATCGCTGCAGCAGGCGATCGACAGCACCGATCCGGCGGTTCTCATCAGTCCCGAGGGCTGGACGAACGAGTCGATCACGCTCCCGGTCAGCGACAAGGACCAGCGCGTCACGGTCGTGGGTCTGAACACCGACGACCAGGAAACGAAACTCGCCCTCGACCCTGGAATAC
>CAZOIX010000117.1:0-8557 GCA_964579685.1 uncultured Mycobacterium sp. | reverse complement strand
TGCGCCGCCTCCGCGCGCTGGATCTCGGCGCGCCGGCCCACGCGCCCCCCCACGTCCAGATCGAGGTGGTCTATGACGGTCCCGATCTCGATGACGTCGCCCGGCTCACGTCAATGACCGTCGACGAGGTCGTCGCGGCACACACCGAGACGCCGTGGCGGGTCGGATTCGGCGGATTCGCACCGGGGTTCGCGTACCTGGTCGGAGGCGACGGCCGGCTCGAGGTGCCGCGGCGGGTCGAGCCGCGGACCAAGGTCCCCGCGGGATCGGTCGGCCTGGCGGGTGAGTTCAGCGGCGTATACCCCCGTGAGTCGCCGGGCGGCTGGCAGTTGATCGGACGCATGGCCGAGGATCAACCGGCACTGTGGGATGTCAATCGTGAACCGCCCGCGTTGTTGACCCCCGGTGTGTGGGTGCAGTTCCGGGCGGCACGGCAATGACCGCCGCAGCGCCGCGCGCGACATTGGAGATCCTGCGGTCCGGTCCACTCGCGCTGATCGAGGATCTCGGCAGGCCGGGTCTTGCTCACATGGGCCTCGGGCGGTCCGGTGCGGCCGATCGTCGCTCGCACACCCTGGCCAACCGGCTGGTGGCCAACCCCGGCGACTTCGCCACCGTCGAAGTGACGTTCGGCGGGCTGACGGCACGGGTACGTGGCGGCGGCGCGAAAGGGGTCGCGATCGCCGTCACCGGTGCCGACACCGATCCATCCGTCAACGGGGTTCCGTTCGGCACCAACAGTATTCACTTCGCCCACGACGGTGAGGTGATCACGTTCGGCGCACCGCATTCCGGGCTTCGGACCTATCTCGCGGTACGTGGGGGCATCGACGTCGAGCCCGTACTCGGGTCTCGCTCATACGACGTCATGTCGGCGATCGGACCGCTGCCGCTCGCCCCGGGTGACGTCCTGCCGATCGGTGCGCACAGCGACGAGTTCCCGGAACTGGACCAGGCACCGGTGGCGGCGATCGAGGACGATGTGCTGGAGTTGACGGTGGTGCCAGGGCCCCGCGACGACTGGTTCATCGATCCAGACGTCCTGATCCGCACCAATTGGCAAGCCACGAACAAGAGCGACCGCGTCGGGATGCGGTTGGTCGGCATGCCACTGGAATATCGGTGGCCCGATCGCCAACTGCCGAGCGAGGGCGCGACCCGCGGCGCAATTCAGGTGCCGCCGAACGGCTTTCCGGTGATCCTGGGTCCAGACCACCCGGTGACCGGTGGCTATCCGGTGATCGGTGTGGTGACCGACGACGATATCGACAGGGTCGCGCAAATCCGACCCGGGCAGACGGTGCGGATGCATTGGTCGCGGCCGCGTCGCCCCTTCGAAGACATCGCATAGCTCGCTGTGTCCTGGTAGAACGGCAGTGTGCACATGCGCGGCTTCACTGCTTCTCAGGTGCGCGAGGACTCATCGCCTCGCGTCCACAGCGCCCGCCTGATTCATACGTCTGATCTCGACAACGAGACTCGCGATGACGCGCGCCGAATGGTGATAGATGCATTCGGGGGGGACTTCACCGATGCCGACTGGGAACATTCACTCGGCGGTATGCACGCGCTGATCTTCGACCATGGCGCATTGATCGCCCATGCCGCCGTTGTGCAGCGACGGCTGCTGTACCGGAATATCGCGCTGCGCTGCGGCTACGTCGAAGGCGTCGCCGTACGCGAAGACCGGAGAGGGCAGGGCCTCGCCACCGCCGTGATGGATGCCGCCGAGCAGGTGCTGCGCGGCGCCTATCAACTCGGCGCGCTCAGCGCATCGGAGGCGGGCAGGCACATCTACACCGCCCGCGGTTGGCTGGCGTGGCAGGGTCCGACGTCGGTGCTGGCACCTGCCGGGGTATCACGAACCCCCAACGACGACAACGGCTTGTTCGTCCTGCCTGTCGCCTTGCCCAACGACCTAGTACTCGATACCACCGCCGAAATCACCTGCGACTGGCGCGACGGCGACGTCTGGTAGTCGGGCCCCTCACACGCGCGTCGGCGTCTTCGTGAGCGGAAGTTCACGGCGGGGTCACCGCCGGGCATGTTCGGGCAATAATGCGTTCCTAACCTGGGGTGATGACTTGCCGACGAACGCTGACACGTCACGGCAATGGTCGAGTAACCGCTTGGAAACATCGGCTGAATACACAGATGCCATGAGTGAGCCCGACTGGGCGCCGCTCACCGGATTCCGGGTGGCGGTGACCTCCGCACGGCGCGCCGAGGAACTGAGCGCGCTGCTGCAACGCCGCGGTGCGGCCGTGACCAGCGCGGCGGCGATCGCGATGGTGCCGCTGCCAGACGACGATGCGCTGCACGCACACACCGAAGCGCTGATCGAGATACCGCCCGACATCGTGATCGCGACCACCGGCATCGGTTTTCGCGGCTGGGTCGCGGCGGCGGATGGCTGGGGGCTGGCCGGCGATCTGATCACCGCCCTTTCCAAGGCGCGCGTCGTGTCACGGGGACCGAAGGCCACAGGTGCGCTGCGCGCAGCGGGGCTACCCGAGGAGTGGTCGCCCGAGTCGGAGTCGTCCCGCGAACTGCTGCACTACCTCGTCGACGGCGGCATCGCCGGGATGCGCATCGCGGTGCAACTGCACGGCGCCACCGAAGACTGGGATCCGTACCCGGAGTTCCTCGACGAACTACGGGCCGCGGGCGCGGAAGTGGTGCCGATCCGGGTCTACCGGTGGCGTCCGCCCCCTCGCAACGGAGCCGTCGACCACTTGGGGGCCGGGATCGCGGAGGAGAAATTCGACGCGGTGAGTTTCACCTCCGCCCCCGCGGTCGCGTCGATGTTGATGCGGGCGATGGAGATGGGCATCGAGGACCGGGTGCTCACCGCGCTGCGCACCAACGTGCACGCCATGTGCGTGGGCCCCGTTACGGCGCGGCCGCTGGTGCGGCTCGGGGTGCCGACGTCGGCACCGGAACGAATGAGGCTGGGCGCCTTGGCCCGGCACATCACCGACGAACTCCCCACGCTGTGCGCGCGCACGATGCAGGTTGCCGGCCACGTCCTCGAGATCCGCGGGACCTGCGTGCTCGTCGACGGCCATGTCAAGACGGTGTCGCCGGCGGGGATGGCGACCATCCGGGCGCTCGCCCACCATCCGGGTGCGGTGGTGTCGCGCAATGCACTGCTGGGGGCACTTCCGGGAAGCGGCACCGACACCCATGCCGTCGAAACGGCGGTGCTGCGGCTCCGAACCGCCCTGGGGGACAAGAACATCGTGTCAACGGTCGTCAAGCGCGGCTACCGGCTGGCGATCGACGAGGAGTTGGCGCACGCGTAATGAGTTTTGTGATGGTGGCGCACGGAACCCGTAAGCCAAGTGGCGTCTCGCTGGTCGGTGACCTCGCGCAGCGCGTCTCCGACGCGTTGGATGCCAGGGTCCACGTGGCGTTCGTCGACGTGCTCGGCCCGACGCCGAGCGAGGTGCTCCGTGAGCTCGACGCACCCGCAATCGTGGTGCCCGCCTTCCTTTCCCGCGGCTATCATGTCAACACCGATATCCCCGGGCACATGGCGGCGAGCGGACATCGGAACGTGTTGATCACCGAAGCGCTTGGCCCCAGTCCACAACTGGGACGCATATTGGCCGATCGGCTGGTCGAATGTGGTTGGCGTCCGGGCGACTCGGTGGTTCTCGCCGCAGCCGGAACTACGAACCCCCATGCCCAATCCGACCTCAAGCACACCGCCGCCCTGCTGTCGGCGATCATCGGCGATCGAGCCGAACTGGCGTTCGCCGCGACGGGCGAACCCAACGTCGCCGACGCGGTCGCGCGTCTCCGGCGGCGAGGCGCCCGGCGAGTGGTCGTGGCGTCATACCTGTTGTCCGACGGGCTCTTTCAGGACCGCCTGCACAGCAGCGGCGCCGATGCCGTGGCACAGCCGCTGGGTACACATCCGGCGATGGTGCGGTTGATCGTCAATCGATTCCAGCGCGCCCGGGTGCCCCTGGCTGTGTAGCGAGTTCTCTTCCTTCGCAAGCAACAGACGTGACGTGCGTTTGTCACGACCACCCCATGGGTACCTCCGCCCCCATGATCAAGCATGTCACCGCCGCCATTGCTTTGTGTGCCACGCCCGTAGCCGCTTTGACCGGCTGCGCAAATCAGAGCGACGACAACTCCTCGTCGACCACGTCGGCGTCCAGCGCGCAAGTGCTGACGACCCAGCTGAAGACGACCGACGGCCAACCCGTCGCCGATGCGACGATCGACTTCACCAGCGGATACGCCACCGTGACCGTCGAGACCGTCGGGACCGGAATTCTCTCGCCGGGCCTGCACGGTCTGCATATCCATGCGGTCGGCACATGCGAAGGCGATTTCACATCGGCCGGCGAGCACTTTCAGGCACCCGGTCATTCCGGCGAGCCCGCGAGCGGAGATCTTCCAGCACTGCTCGTGCGCTCAGACGGTGCGGGCAAGCTCGTCGCCACCACCGATGGTTTCACCGAAGACCAGCTCAAGGGCCCGGACGGCTCGGCAATCGTGCTCCACCAGGACGGCGCCTCCGACCAGCGCGTCGCGTGCGGCGTGCTGAGCCCCGCGAGCTCTACCGGTACATCGACCTCGACGTCGACCTCAACGTCGACCGTGACCACGACCGCACCCACCACGGTGGAACCCACCACCGTCACCGAAACCACGTCGCCGGCTCCCGTTCAGACCAGTACCAGCGTCGTCCCCAGCACGAGTACCAGCACGGTCACGGTGATCGAGCCCCCGACGATCCCGGAGATCACCGTGCCCCAAATACCGAGCCCCGGTGGCAGCTGATCTGGGTTTGCAGCTACGTGGTGGGGAAGTTCGACACCAGCGGGGTGTCGGCCCCCACCCGCCCGAGCGCCGCGGCACCGCACGGCGAACCGAGCGGAGCGTCGCGACCGGGAAGGATGTCGGCGAAGAACGCTGCGTTGTCGGCGAGGAACTGCCGCTGATCGTCGGGCAGGTCCGTCTCGTAGTAGATGGCGTCGACCTTGCAAATCAACTTGCACGCACCACAGTCGACGCATTCGTCGGGGTTGATGTACATGGCCCGATCGCCTTCGTAGATGCAGTCGACGGGGCAGTCCTCAACGCAGGACTTGTCGACCACATCGATGCAGGCGCTACCGATCACGTAGGTCATGGCGCTCAGGTTATGGCCACCACCGCGCCCGTGTCGTGGGCCGAAAGTCCCTATTTCACGCCGACGGGTCACCGATCTGCACCGAGCCGTCGGCCGTGACGCGCGTCGGGTAGACCGGCAGCGCAACGTCGGCATCGTCGAGACAGATGCCGTCGTCGAGACCGAACGCCTGCTTCTTGATCGGCGATTGCACTGTCGGGCGTCCGCCGCGGTCTCCGACGATGCCACGCGAGATCACCGCTGCACCGGAGAACGGGTCGATGTTGCCGACCGCGTGCAGGCTGCCGTCGTCGAGCCGGAACAATGCCGCCTGTGTTCCATCGGCCAGCAGCACACCGACGCCACGACAAGGCACCAGCCGGTCGTAGGCGCAGGCCGTCGTCCACACCGCAACATCGTTGAGCAGAGTCATTTCTGGGGCACCTTCGGTAGTCCGATGGGAACTTTGCGACCCGACCGCCGGGTGAACTCGACGGTGGGGTCGGCGACATCGGGTGCGTTGACGAACGAGACGAACCTCGACAACTTCTCCGGGTCCTCGAGCACCCCTTTCCACTCACACGCATAGCCGTCGATGTGCCGTGCGACAGCTGCCTCGAACTCATCGGCCAATCCGAGAGAGTCATGGCAGATGACGTCGCGCAGGTGGTCCAGCCCGCCCTCGAGGCCCTCCACCCACGGCGCGGTGCGTTGGAGACGGTCGGCGGTGCGGATGTAGAACATGAGAAACCGGTCGACGTAGCGCACCAGGGTCTCGTCGTCGAGGTCGCCCGCGAGCAGCTGGGCATGTTTGGGAGTCATGCCGCCGTTGCCGCCGACGTAGAGGTTCCAGCCGGTCTCGGTCGCGATGACACCGACGTCCTTACTGCGCGCCTCTGCACATTCGCGTGCACAGCCCGATACGCCCATCTTGATCTTGTGCGGTGCCCGCAGCCCGCGGTAGCGCAGCTCGAGATTGATGGCCATCTGCACCGAATCCTGTTGCCCGTAACGGCACCAGTCGCTGCCGACGCAGCTCTTCACCGTGCGCAGCGCCTTGCCGTACGCGTGGCCCGACTCCATCCCGCCCTCGACCAGTCGCCGCCAGATCTCGGGCAGCTGATCGACTCGGGCACCGAACATGTCGATGCGCTGCCCACCGGTGATCTTGGTGTAGAGATCGAAATCCCTGGCGATCTCGCCGATCAGGATCAGCTGTTCGGGGGTGATGTCGCCGCCGGGCACACGCGGCACGATCGAATAGCTGCCGTTCTTCTGGATATTGGCCAGGAAGTGGTCGTTGCTGTCCTGCAACGAGGCTTGTTCACCGTCGAGGATGTGCTCGGAGCTCGTCGATGCCAGAATCGAGGCGACAGCGGGTTTGCAGATGTCGCAACCTTTTCCGGTGCCGAAGCGCTCGATCAGCCCCGTGAAGGTCCTTATCGATGTCGCCGAGACGATCTCGAAAAGCTCTGCCCGCGAATGGCTGAAGTGTTCGCACAATGCCTTGGACTGTTCGACGCCCTCGGCCTCCAGCAGCTGCTTGAGCAGCGGTACACACGAACCGCACGAGGTGCCCGCCAGCGTGCACTTCTTGAGGCCGGGCACATCGCAGCAGCCTTCGGCGATGGCCGTGGTGAGATCGCCCTTCGTGACGTTGTTGCACGAGCAGATCTGTGCTGCGGCAGGCAGCGCACCGACGCCCAAGCCCCCGCCGCCGTCGGACCCGGCCGGGGCGATGAGCGCCAGCGCATCGCCCGGCAACTGTTCGCCGACCATCGGCCGCAGGACGCCGTACGCGGAGGCGTCCCCCACCAGGATGCCGCCCAGCAGCGTCTTCGCATCATCGGAGAGCACCAACTTGGCGTAGGTCTGGTTGACCGCGTCGTTGATCGCCACCTCCAGGCAGTCCGGGGTGACGCCCATCGCATCGCCGAAGCTGGCGACGTCGACCCCGAGCAGCTTGAGCTTGGTCGACATATCGGCCTCGGGGAATTCCGCCTCGCCGCCCAACAGCCGGTCCGCCACCACCTCGGCGCTCGTGTAACCGGGACCGACAAGCCCGTAGCAGCGGCCCTCGATCGCCGCGACCTCACCGATCGCGAAGATGTTGGGATCCGTTGTGGTGCAGGACAAATCGGTGAGCACGCCACCGCGGTCGGCGAGCACGAGTCCGGCGTCCCCCGCCAACTCGTCGCGGGGCCGCACACCCGCCGCGAACACCACCACACCGGTGTCGATGAATGTGCCGTCGCTCAGCGTCACCCGCATCGAGTCGTCGTCGGCGGACCGCCGCACGGGCCGATTGCGTTGCGCAGGAGCGATATTGTCCGTGCCGACGCCGGTGTGCACGGTGATGCCCAGCTCGCTGATCATCCTGCCCAGCAACGCCCCGCCGGCCTCATCCAGCTGTTGGGCCATCAGCCGGGGCGCCATCTCGACGACGTGCGCGCGCAGTCCGAACGAGCGCAGGGCGTTGGCGGCCTCCAGGCCAAGCAGACCTCCACCGATGACCACCCCGACCGGAGTGCCTGAGTCCACGGCATGCTGCGCACTGGCGCGGATCGCATCGAGGTCGTCGAGGGTCCGGTACACGTGACATCCCGGCAGGTCGCGGCCCGGCACCGGGGGAACGAACGCGTACGAACCGGTGGCCAGCACGAGCGCGTCGTAGTCGACCCGGTCGCCGTCGGCGGTCACCACGGTCTTGGCGGCCCGGTCGATGGCGGTCACCCGACTGCCCAACCTCGTTTCGACCAGGGCGTCGTCGGGGTAGGAATTCCCTGGCAGCGCCAGCAGCCCGCGATCCCAATGTTCGGTGTATCCGGTGAGTCCGACCCGGTCGTAGGCGGCGTCCGCCTCCTCGGCGAGTACCGTCACGCGCCAGTCACCGTGGCTGTCGCGCGAACGCAACGCCTCGACGAACCGGTGACCGACCATGCCGTGGCCGACGACCACCACGTTTCTCGAAGACCGCATGCCGCCGAGGCTAAGCAGCGGATATTGCCGCCATGTCGCCCTGTGTGAAGCGGCCATCACGGTGTGCTCACCGCCGTCGGCGCCGTGATGTGAGCGGGTTCGCTGACGGCGAACGCCCCGCCGGAACATGAGCGTACTCGACTCAAGTTAAACGAGGTGACGGACCGGTGTGGTGCCGGTCACGACAACTGAGGAGAAGACGATGAGCAAGGTGACATTGTGGTCGCGGCCCGGGTGGGACATCGACCGCTGGATCAAGGATGGCGTGTTCGAGGGCTTCACGCCAGCGGCCGAGATCGTGCGCGACGGCGACGACGCCGTGGTGCGACTCGAACTACCCGGTGTCGACGTCGACAAGGACGTCACCGTCGAGGTCGACAGCGGCCATCTGGTCCTTCGCGGCGAGCGCCGCGACGAGCATGCCGCCGAAGAGAACGGTCGCACGCG
>CAZOIX010000116.1:0-8598 GCA_964579685.1 uncultured Mycobacterium sp. | reverse complement strand
CATCGCAGTGTCGATACCGTTGCCGCGCTGCGAGACTCCGGTATGGACGCCCGGCTGGTCGTCGTCGGCGAGGGTCCGATGCGTTCCCGGCTCGAGCGTCAGGCCGCCCGTCTGCCTGTCGATTTCACCGGGTACATCGGGTGCCGTGACACCGTCGCCACCATCCTGGCGACCGCCGACGTCGCCCTTGCTCCCGGCCCGCACGAGACGTTCGGCCTGGCCGCGCTGGAAGCCTTGGCGTGCGGCACTCCCGCAGTGGTATCGCGCACCTCCGCGCTGGCCGAAATCCTCACCACGGAAAGCGGTGCCGCGGCGGACAACGACCCGGATGCCATCGCAGAAGCGGTGACCTCGATCATCAGTCGTCCAGAGCTGTTGCGCCGCAACGATGCACGCCGCCGCGCTGAACAGTTCACGTGGCCACGTGCCGCGACCGGAATGCTCGATGCGCTTGGCGCGGGTTAGGCGCCGACGACAGCACAGGGATAGGTTGTCGGCATGGGTGGCCAGCCGACCGGTCCACAGGACATCGAACGAACGCGGACCCTGTGGTTTGCGCTGCTGCTGACGCTGGCCAATGGATTTCTCGATGCGCACACCTACCTGGCCCGCGGTGGCGTGTTCGCCAACGTCCAGACCGCCAACGTGATCTTCTTCGCGATCAACTCGTCGGAAGGCAAATGGTCCGCGGCATTGGCCCGCGTGTGGCCCCTGCTGGCGTTCATCGCCGGCATGGCGCTGGCGTCACACATCAAGGCCGGTCAACTCGAGCTCGTCGTCCCCCACGCGCTGCGGTGGACGATGGCGGTGCAGGCCGTCACCCTGGGCATCATCGGATTCGTTCCCGCCTCCGTGCCCCACGGCTACGTCACCGTGCCGATCTCGTTTCTGGCGGCGATGCAGATCGGGCTCTTCAGAAACATCGGCGACCTGGCGTATCTCCCCGTCGCGACCACGGGCAACCTGATGCGGTTCATGGAATCCGGATATGACGCGTTCGTCGGTAAGAAGAGGGAATCCCGACGGGCATTCGGCGTCTATGGCGCCCTGATCGCCGTGTTCACGACCGGCGCCGTCGTCGGCTCCGTCGCCAGCCTGGCCTGGGGAGTGCACGCGATCTGGCTGCCTGCGGGGTTCCTGGCATTCACGCTCTGTTTGTTCATCATCGATGAGGACCACCTGCGGTGATCTACGATCCAGTAATGATCAGGCCGCTGGTGCTCCTCACTGCCGCAGCGATGCTGCCCGTCGCGGGGACCACCGCCGTCGCCGTTGCCGATCCACCGACCACGTGTACATACGACCTGTCTCCGCCGCAGGTCGTCGACGTGTCGGGGACCCAGATGGTCACCGCCACCTTGTCGCCGGGCGCATGCGATCGATCCAACGCATACCTGTCGGTCGCGTGTGTCCAGATGGAGGGCAGCCCGGGACCGCCCAAATGCGAGCAGAACAACGGGGTGTTGACCGCGCAGGTCTTCTTCGCGCCCTATCGTCCGGGCGCCACCTATGTCTCCACCGGCCGCGGATGTGCCAATACGGGGAATCCGCCGCAGCCGGTGTGCACGCCGGTCGGCCCTGTCTCCGTGACGATGTAGGCGGC
Organism: uncultured Mycobacterium sp.; assembly: GCA_964579685.1. Classification (GTDB taxonomy): domain Bacteria; phylum Actinomycetota; class Actinomycetes; order Mycobacteriales; family Mycobacteriaceae; genus Mycobacterium. The sequence continues at coordinate 6,995 of CAZOIX010000116.1, read as the reverse complement.
GGTTGCCGAAAGCCATCGGTTGATGAAGACCATCTGGATGCTGTGCGCGACCGGCAGTCCGGCGAGCACGGCGCCCTGACCGCGCCGACTGCGCCGGGGGAGTACGCCTTCTACTGCGTCTATCACCCGTCGATGAAGGGCACGCTGATCGTCGGATAGTCGTCGCGGCGAAAGACTCCCAGCATCTGCTCGGTATCGACGCCGGCTTTGCCACTGGGGCGGGTGTGACGGTGATGCCGACGATCCGAGCTATGCCGCGGCGGCGCGCCAGAGGCACAAACATTTCCCTTATGTGTTGCTAAATCTGATATAGCGACGTGATTATGGTGCCCCCACGTTGGGGGCGCCTTGGATGCAACGTAGTTAACATGGCAGAAATAATATTTGCTGAATCTGCATCATAGTGCGGATTTAGCAGCCCGCAGACAGGTTGGACAGAGCTGTGACCACAACCGCGTGCCGGGGTATATATACAGTTCACTAGCTGTGTCATCGCCGATTCCTGGCTGTGCTTCGCGGAACCACCACGCCGCCAATAATGATCTTGATTGAGTCCATGGATTCATAGCTTGTGCGTTCCTGGGTTTCGGTGATAGCGTGCCCGCATACGCACCAGGCGGCATGGGGGCCGCCGGGAATTAGACAACTAAGAATTATTTGCTATCTCAGCAACCGTGTGTTGCTATCCGGTCCGGAAGGGGCGCCGTGTTGAGAGAACGTAGCGCTGGATGTGGACGTCGCGCGTCGGCGCATGAGCTCCAGGCGGCGCGATGAGCAGCTCGCTGGAGTCGTTTCAGGCGCCGCCCGCGCTCGGCGGCAAGGTCGAGCTGCTGCGGACGGAGCAGAACGGCGCGCCGAGGGTGGCGGTGGACATGCCCACAGGCGTGTTCGAGCGGTCGACCTGGCAGCGCCGGTACGCAGCGACTTTGGGTGTCAGCGACTTCCTTGTCGTGTCGGCTGCCGTCCTTTTGAGCCAATTCGTTCGGTTCGGTCCGACCTGGACACCCCCCGGCTATCCGCCGTATTACGTGACGGCATACTCGGGGCTTTTCATCATCGCCTGGCTGTGCGCCCTGGCGGCTTTCCGTGCCAGGTCCCCGAGGGTGATCGGCACCGGTGTCGAGGAATATCGGCGCGTGGTGTCCGCCTCGCTGAGCACGTTCGGCGTCATCGCCATCGTTTCGCTGCTCCTCAAGCTCGACATTGCCCGCGGATACCTCGCTCTTGCCCTGCCCGTCGGGGCCATCGCACTGGTGCTCACCAGATGGGGGTGGCACCGCTCCATCATTCGCCAACGCGCCAGAGGGCGATGCCGGACAGCGGTTTTGGCTTTCGGTGAGCTGGCGGCGGTGGAGCACCTGGTCGGCGAGCTCACGCAGAATCCGTCGGACGGCTATCAGGTTGTCGGTATCGCGGTACCGGGATACGGGCCATCCCGTGGCGAGCACGTCACCATCGACGGTCGCGCGATCCCGGTGGTCGGTGACGAAGCCGAAATGTTGCATGCGATCCGTACCTACGGCGCGGACACGGTGGCCATCGCCGGGACCGAGCACTTCGGTGTCCGCGGAATCCGCCGGCTGATCTGGGATCTCGAGCCGATGGGCGTCGACCTGGTGGTCTCGACAGGGGTGATGGACGTCGCGCTGTCGCGGCTGGTCATGCGGCCCACCGCGGGAATTCCGTTACTGCAGATCGAGGGTCCACAGTATCGGGGGTCGAAGAAACTGCAGAAGCGCGCGTTCGACCTCTGCTTCGCACTAGGGGTGCTCGTCATGACATCGCCGGTGCTGCTTGCGATTGCGATCGCCATCAAGCTCGACAGCCGGGGGTCGGTCTTCTACACCTCCGAACGCATCGGTATCGACGGCCGGCCGTTCTCGATGGTGAAGTTCCGCACCATGGTCGCCGACGCGGACCGCCAGCTCGTGAGCCTGTTGGCATCCAACGAGAGCGACGGCGTGCTCTTCAAGATGAAGAAAGACCCGCGGGTCACCCGGGTTGGCTCGTTCCTGCGCCGGTACAGCCTCGACGAGCTGCCGCAGATCTTCAACGTGCTTCTCGACGATATGAGCGTGGTGGGGCCCCGGCCGCCGCTGCGGCGCGAGGTCGAAGCCTACGACTGTGAGGTCCTGCGCAGGTTGCTCGTCAAACCGGGCGTCACCGGTCTGTGGCAGGTCAGTGGACGCTCCGACCTGTCGTGGAACGACGCGGTGCGTCTGGATCTGTCCTACGTCGACAACTGGTCGATGATCGGCGACCTGTTGCTCATCGCCAAGACGGTTGGCGCGGTCGTGCAGAAGAAGGGTGCGTACTGACCGTGGCGTCGCTGATCGAGAAGTCTTCGGTAGTCGCATCGGCTGCCGTACACACCTTCGGTTCGGACAAGGAGTAGTGCAATGGGGGAATTGGCTTCACAGGGCGTGTCCTTTGCCGGACTCGGTGCGGTAACCGGTTACGGCTGGGGCAGGGAGAAGTTGTGGAACGGTTTGATGAGCGGTAAGCCCGCCGCTCGACTCACCCGGATAGACGACGAAGGCGACGACCAGTCCGGTTGGCTGGCGAGAATTCCCGAGGGCGGCAATCCTGAAGACGGCGACGGTCTGTTCATCCGCGCCTATCTGTCGTCGTGCCGCGAGGCAATCGCAGACGCCCGCGCGCGAGGTTGGACCCCCGGCAGACGGGTTGGTGTGATTCGGGGCACCACCTTCGGCGACAGCTATGCCTTCCGCGACTTCTACCGGGCCTATGGGGGCAGTCGACGGGAATTCGTCGGCGGCATCCTGACATCGACCGCGATCTCGATGCTGATGAAGGAGAACGATTTTCACGGTCCGGCCACAGAAGTGAGCGCAACGTGCGCGACGGGTCTCGTTGCCTTGCTCACCGCCAAGATGTGGATAGAGACAGGCATGGCTGACGACGTCATCGTGTCGACGACGGACCTGTCATTCACTCCCGAAATCCTGTCTGGGTTCGTCAATCTGGGCGCTGCCGTCATCGACGAGGAACCGCTGGCCGCATGCCGGCCGTTCCAGTCGGGCACGCGGGGGTTCTCTCCCGGCGAGGCGGCGATCACGTTTGTGATGTCGAATCGTGTTGACACACCGTATGTTCAGCTGCTCGGCGGCGCCATGACGTCAGATGGTTACCACCCGACCGGGATGAATCCGTCCTTCGCCATGATCAAGGAGAGTGTGACCAGCGCGGTGTCGAATGCCGGGGTTGATCTCTCGGAGATCCGCTATCTCAACGCGCACGGCACCGGCACCGAACAGTGCACGACAGCCGAAACCACGCTGTTGGACGACATCTTCGGTGGCGACTTGGACATCTATGCCCTGAAGCCCCTTGTCGGACATTGCCTCACCTCGGCGGCGACGATCGAAATCGCGGGGACTGCACTCGCGCATCATCACGGAACAATTCCCGCAGCTCCAGCAGTGTCGGAGCGTCACCACCGGCTGCTCGACGGACCGACGGAGATGCGGGACGGCATGACCCTCAAGCTCTCGATGGGCATGGGGGGATACAACTCGGCAGCGATCCTCGGATCACGATAGGAAGGCAAGGCGCGATCGCCATGGTCTCTACGAAGATGAAGGTGGGCTGGGCGGACGTCGCCTTCGCCGGCACCAGGACGTCACTGTTGGCCGGTCCTTTGGACCACAAGGGCGAGGACTACGCAAAGGCGGCACTGGAGGCCGTGGCGAAGCGCGGCCCGTCGGCACGGGTCGGCCTGATTCCGTCATCGACGACCAACAAATGGTCTTTCGATCCGACCGAATTCGCCCGAATCTCGACCATCGATCCCCTTCCTGTCGACGAGATGTTCCGCAAGTACGAGGAGATCACCGCCGAGGCGTCGGTGGGAAGCCACCCGTTGGTGCTGGTGTTCTGCGGAGACTATGTGATGTTCAGCGCCGATCACGGCTTCGGCGACGCGACCGCATGCCTCGAAGTCGTCGCGCTGGCCTCAGGTGGTGATGTCGACGAATACCTGGTCTCCAACAACGACCGGCCATTGATGGCCGCCGTCAACGCCACCGTGTCGAAGTCACCATCGACCGCTGTGAAATCGCTTCGTGCACAGCCGGCTTCCTCCGTCGCCGATACACCTGACCTCCGCACGTATCCGCAAGCGGACGTGCGCAACATCGTGATGTCGTTCGTCCGCTCTGAACCCGGTACGTTCAACACCCTACGGAAACTGCGCAAAGAGTCGTTCCCTGAGGTGAGTATGAGCGCGGCCGTCTCGTACCTGATCAGACGGGCATTCACCGAGCATGGTGTCCCGCTCACCGACGATCTCGGCGTGCTCGTAGACCTCAGGCGCTTTCTGCCGGAGGGTACGGTCACCCTTGCCAACCTCCCCGGTATCGCCGAGGTCGCCGGCCCGGCCTCGGCAACGCTCGAGGAGTACGGAAAGGCATACAACGCGGCGGTTTCCACCCCGGCACCCTTGGTCAGATTGGCGGCGTCACTGCTGAAGAAGCGGATCCTGCCGGCTGGACAGTCCAGTGCGGCGTCGACGCAGTATCCGGACGCCGCGCGGACGGTGTTCTCGGATCCGTCGCTCCATCCGACGATGAAGAAGATCCGCTGGGCCGACCGTGGCGAAGGCTGCATGTACATCCTCATCAACGATCCCGGCGTTCCGCACCAGATTCCGATCACGACGATGTGGGACGCTGCGGGCCGACTGAACATCACGGCCTCGTACTACTGTGGGTCCTACGACCGCGCTGTCATCGACGCGGTTCTCGAAGATATTGCGGCTGAACCGATTCGGTACCTCCCGTCGGCTGTCGTCACCTGAGATGACCGAAAATGTGCTGGAGACCGAGTTCGCCGCGCCAGGCGCGCCGAAGGGTCCCCTGAAAAAGATCACCGGCCTGATTTCGGATCAGCCGCTTCTCGTCGCACAGATGTTCATGAGCGCCTCCGGTGCCGGCGCCATGGTGATGGCGGCGGCAGCGATGCATGCCGACGAGTTCGTGACATTTTCGCTGCTCACCTTGATCACCGTCACGCTCATCGGAGCCGTCCGGTCGGTGCTCTTTCAGCCCGCGTTGATCGAGATGCGCCAGAACAGCGACTCGCACATCCACGTCCGCACCGCACTCGCTGCGGCCCTTGTGGCGTCGGGGATCTTCGCGGTCGGCGCTTTCGCGCTGGGTGTCCGGCAACCTCTCTGGCTGGTGGTTCTTGCGCTGACGAATGTTCTGCCGATCGCCGCGGAGTGGTTGCGGATCCGCGGGATGGCGCTCGACGCGCGCGTCTCGGTGATGCGCAGCGACGCCCTGCGCTTTGTCGCCACCGTCTTCGGTGTGGTGGTGCTCTTCTTCAGCACGGACGCGTTGGTGTTCACACTGTTCGTCAACCTGACGTACCTGACCACCATCGGTTATCTCGCGCTGCGGTTGCCGGCGGTGTCGGCACACGTGTCGCCGTTGGCTTTCTGGCGGCCGGCCTCCGCTCAGCTCGCGGATTTCACCTTCGGGCAGGCGGTCTCGACGATTCCGCTGCTGGTTCTGGGCGGTTTTGGACCGTCGGTGTACATCGGCGGCCTACGCCTCGCGCAGACCCTGCTCGGGCCGCTCAACATGGTGCTGTCCGCAGCGGCGGTGAACCTCCTGGCAGACGGCGCGACGAGGGAATCTCACGCGGACCCCAGAGAATTGATCCACCGCGGACGGCGACTGGCGCTGGGGCTCGGGGTGCTCTCACCGGCGTTGGTACTCGTCCTCTTGGCCTTCTTGATGACGACCGGCTTCAGCTTCCGGGGTGTGGACAACCACGCACTCGTCGTCGGCGTCGCCCTGGTCGGTGCGCTGTTCACGACGTCCGGCCTGGGACTGATAGACACCTTTGTGGTGCGACTCCTGGGCCATCACGCGGGACCGACGGTCGGCCGGATTCTCTTGGTGGTCGTGAACGGTATCTAATACTGGTGGGGCTATACCGGCGGCGGTACGGGCCGGGGCCTGATCTACGGGTTCATCGTTGGCGCGGTCGCCAATCCGGTGTTCTTCTCGCTGCCCGCTGCGGTGCTCTACCACCGCTACCGAACGGGATCACTGACTGCACCGTCGTGACCGCGCTCGGCATTTCCGTTACGCGACGGTCGGTATCACGCCGTGCGAGCGGAGCGAATTCTCCATCCGCTCGGCGATGAGAAGAGCTCCTTCGGCGCTGGGATGCACCTGATCAGCGGACAGTAGCGGCGCGAGGTCGATGTTCTGATACCAGCCCTCGGCGATCGGGTCGATCAACGTCGCGCCGACCTTCGCCGCACTGCTCTCGAAACGGCTTCGGACGTCGTGATACCCCTCGAACGGCTGCAGCGTGATGAAGCTCGGTACGACCACCACGAGGTGGGCTGCCGGCCACTGAGCCCTGGCGTGATCGAGGTATTCGGACACCGCGCCTGCCAGATCGTCGATGGGGAAGCGCAGGTCGTTTCTGCCCGCATCGATCACCACGACGGCAGCGTCCGGATACTTCTGCCCGTCGGCAACAAGGCGGTCGATCAGTTTCGATGTGTCGCCGTTGCCGGTGCCTTGGGCGTCGTTGATGAACCCGGTGCCGCCCTGTCCGTCGAGCGACAACCGCATACCCGTGGCGTCTGCCAGGAGTGCTGGGTACGCCTCTCCGGCATCGGTCACCCCGGCACCGGCGACGAAGCTGTCGCCGATGATCAGTAGCGGCGGTTGTTCGTTCCGTCGTCCGACGTCTGTTCCGGCGGTCCGCGACGCGCGCAGGGCCGGCCCGGCGCCTTCGGCGTTGCTGTGCGTTTGTGTCACCGCCACAGCCGTTGTGACGCCGAATGACAAAACAAGCAACGCGACAAAAATTCGCAAACGTGTCTTCGTCATGTCTTTCTTCCCCCTCGCCGGCCGGGTCGCACTGTGCCGGCCAACTCGTCCCACCGATCGGCCCCCGGTTTCTGCCGCGGCTCGGGTCCTCCCTCGCCTTGGATAGCTATATCTGCA
>CAZOIX010000115.1:0-8635 GCA_964579685.1 uncultured Mycobacterium sp. | reverse complement strand
GGGGTGGACGGCTCCCTGCGGCGGGCCGGCGCACTGGTGATTCTCTAGGGCCGGGTGGACCTGACCTCACTGAACGACCCCGACGCGGACGTATCGCTTTCGGTGTCGTTCCCCGGCGAGGTGACGTCGACCAATGGCGACCAGGTGTCCGCCGAGATCGTCGAGTGGAAACTGCGGCCCGGGGTGGTCAGCACGATGAACGCCCAGGCCCGCTACACCGATCCCAGCGCCCGATCGTTCACGGGCGCGGCGATCTGGCTGGCGATCGGATCATTCCTGGTGGCCGCGATCATCGGCGGACTTGCCTACTACAACCGCGACCAGTCCCCCCGCGTCGGTGAACGCCACGGCTGAAAGGCTCTACTCTTAATGCACTCGGGGCGAATAGTGCACATAGAAAGGGGCACCCGCTGAGCGTGTATGCAGCGGTACCGTCGGCCGTCGAGTTGACCAAAGCCGTCACCGAGCAACTTCGCGCCTATCTCGCCCAGCGGCGCAGCGATTGCGCCTACATGGGCGCCGATTACGGCGAGTTGACCGCTGCGCTGGAGGAGTTCGTCCTGCGCGGCGGAAAGCGACTGCGGCCGGCGTTCGCCTACTGGGGCTGGCGGGCGGTCGCCGACAACCCCGGTGAACGGGATGAGGAGCAGGCGCTGCGGCTGTTCTCCTCGCTCGAGTTGCTGCACGCCTGCGCCCTGGTGCACGACGACGTCATCGACGAATCGGCGACCCGGCGCGGGCTGCCCACGGTGCATCGGCTGTTCTCGGAGAAACACCGCACCAACGGCTGGCACGGCAACCCGGACCAATTCGGTCTTTCGGCGGCGATTCTGCTCGGCGATCTCGCGCTGGTGTGGGCCGACGACATCGTTGCGACGGTCGATCTGCCGATCGACGCACACCGCAGGGTGCATCGGATCTGGGGTGCCATCCGCACCGAGGTCCTCGGTGGTCAGTATCTCGACATCGTGGCCGAGGCCAGCGGTGCCGAATCGGTCGCGTCGGCGATGACCGTGAACATCTACAAGACCGCCTCCTACACCATCTCGCGTCCGTTGCAGCTGGGCGCCGCCGCCGCAGCAGACCGTCCCGATGTTGCGGGCGCCTTCCACGAGGTGGGCGACAATCTGGGCGTCGCGTTCCAGTTGCGCGACGATGTCCTCGGTGTGTTCGGCGACCCCGCGATCACCGGCAAGCCGTCGGGTGACGATCTGCGTTCTGGCAAGCGGACGGTGCTGCTGGCCGAGGCGGTCGAATTGGCCGAACGGCATGATCCCATGGGAGCCAAGCTTCTGCGCACATCCATCGGCACCGAACTTTCCGACGCACAGGTGAAAGACCTCTGTCTGGTCATCGAATCCGTCGGCGCACTGGCCGCCGTGGAGGGCCGCATCGATACGTTGACTCATCGAGCGCTGGCCATCCTCGACGCGGCGCCCATCCACCCACAGGCCAAGATCGGTCTCTCCGAGCTCGCCAGATTGGCCGCCAACCGGTCTGCCTGACAAATGACTACCTCGTCACCCGCGCCCCCGTCGAAAAAATCGGCTGTGGTGCAACGCATTTCACAATTCGCTTCCTTCGCGACATCGCCGGAGGCGAAACCCGCCCGCCTCGGCGCCCTGGGCGCCCTGCTGATCACCGCGGGCGGGCTAGGCGCGGGCAGCACGCGGTTGCACGATCCGCTGCTCGAGTCGTTGCATCTGTCATGGCTGCGGTTCGGCCACGGCCTGGTGCTGTCGTCGGTACTGCTGTGGGTTGGCGTGGCGCTGATGCTGCTGGCCTGGCTGCGGTTGGGGCGCACGGTGATCGACCGCACGGCGACCGAGTACACCATGATCGCCACGACCGCGTTCTGGCTGACGCCGCTACTGTTGAGCGTTCCGGTGTTCAGCCGCGACACCTATTCGTACCTGGCGCAGGGTGCGCTGCTTCGCGACGGCTTCGACCCGTACGTGGTGGGTCCCATCGACAATCCGAACTCGTTGCTGGACAACGTGAGTCCCATCTGGACGACCACGACCGCACCGTACGGACCCGCCTTCATCCTGGTGGCGAAGTTCGTCACCATGCTGGTCGGTGACGATGTCGTGGCCGGCACGATGCTGCTGCGACTGTGCATGTTGCCCGGCTTGGCGTTGTTGATCTGGGCGGCGCCCCGGGTCGCCCGCCATGTCGGCGCCAACGGTGCTGCGGCGCTGTGGATTTGCGTACTGAATCCGCTCGTGATCATTCACCTGATGGGCGGCGTGCACAACGAGATGCTCATGGTCGGGCTGATGATGGCCGGAATCGCGATGGCCTTCAGCGGCCACCACTTCTGGGGCGTCGGCCTGATCGCCGTCGCGGTAGCCGTGAAAGCCACGGCCGGCCTTGCGCTTCCGTTCATGGTGTGGGTCTGGGCCCGGGACCTGCGCCGACGACGTGGTTATGGACCCGCGAAGGCGTTCACGGCAGCGACCGCGGCCTCGCTGCTGGTCTTCGTCGCCGTGTTCGCCGTCTTGTCCCTCGCCGCCGGGGTCGGCCTTGGCTGGCTGACGGCGCTCGCCGGCTCGGTGAAGATCATCAACTGGCTGACGTTGCCGACCGCGGCGGCCAACCTCATCAACGCCCTGGCGGGCATCTTCATACCGGTGAACTTCTACGCCGTGCTCGATGTCGCCCGCATCATCGGCATCGCGGTCATCGCGATCTCACTCCCGTTGTTGTGGTGGAGGTTCCGCCACACCGACCGCGAAGCGCTGGTCGGCATAGCCCTGGTGATGGCCGTCGTGGTGCTGTTCGTGCCTGCAGCGCTGCCCTGGTATTACACCTGGCCACTCGCGGTCGTCGCGGCGCTGGCACAGAGCAGGCAGTCGATCGCGATCATCGCGGGCCTGTCGACGTGGATCACGGTGATCTGGAAACCCGACGGAGCACACGGCATGTACTCGTGGTCGCATGTGCTGTTGGCAACCGCATGTGCCATCGGGGCGTGGTACGGGCTTTCCGCCTCGCCCGAACTCAGTACGCCATCGCCTGGGCCCGGCGCACCACCTCACGGGCCTGATGAGAGTGCAGCGCGTCAACCGGCCGGGCATTAGCCTGCCTGTCGGGCGCGCCGTCGCGCCTGATCGTCAGTGACGGATCCGGCGTGAACAACCAGCGCACGATCTCGGTGTCGCGGTAACCACCGTCGTGCAGCACGACGAGAAGCCCGTGCAGGCTCTTCACCACGTGACCGGTGTCATCGAAGAAGATCTTCGGCACCACCACGGCGCCGTCCCGCCGCACGCCGACCAGGTGGCCTTCCCGCAGGTGCTGGTGCACCTTGGTGACCGGGACACCCAGCAGATCGGCGACGGCGGGCAGGTCGTAGACGGCTTCACCGGGGTCCAGAACATCGTCGGCGGCCGGAATGCTGCTCACGTCGTCGAGTCTAAGTCGCCTGGGCCGACTCGTAACATGTCTTTGGTGGAGACCTACCAGCAGACGGCGCCGCTGACCGGGACCGTCCTGGACGGTCGGTACCGCGTCGACACCATGATCGCCACTGGGGGGATGAGCGCGGTCTACCGCGGGCTCGACCTACGGCTGGACCGACCGGTGGCGCTGAAAATCATGGAATCCCGCTACGCGGGTGACCAACACTTCCTCACGCGATTTCAGCGCGAGGCACGCGCGGTCGCCCGGCTCGCCCATCCGGGTCTGGTGGCCGTGTACGACCAGGGCATCGAGGGAAGGCATCCGTACCTGGTGATGGAACTCGTCGAGGGCGGAACCCTGCGGGAGCTGCTGCGCGAGCGCGGTCCGATGCCGCCGCACGCCGCCGCCGCGGTCCTGGCCCCCGTGCTCGGTGGGCTCGCGGTGGCGCATGCGGCCGGTCTGGTGCACCGCGACATCAAACCGGAGAACGTGTTGATCTCCGAACGGGGCGAGGTCAAGATCGCCGATTTCGGCCTGGTCCGCGCCGTCGCCGAGGCCAAGATCACGTCCACCAGCGTCATCCTCGGCACCGCGGACTACCTGTCACCCGAGCAGGTCAGCACCGGAGACGCCGACGCCCGCAGCGATGTGTACTCCGTAGGCGTCCTCGCCTACGAGCTACTCACCGGCACAACGCCGTTCACCGGTGACAGCCCGCTCGCGGTGGCATACCAGCGGATGGACTACGACGTACCTGCACCGGGCGCGATGATTGCCGGCGTACCAAGGCAATTCGACGACCTGGTGCGGCATGCGACCGCACGAGATCCGGCGCGTCGGTACGCCGACGCCCGCGATATGGCCGATGACCTCGAAGCGATCGTCGACGACCTCGGCCTTCCCGCCTTCCGCGTGCCTGCACCCAGTCGGCAGGCGCCACCACGGCACACCCGCGAGTTCACCCGCGACGACATCCCGGCGCAACCGCCCGAAAACCAGCCGGAGTCAGGGCGATTCGCCGGGGTGGACCTCGAGGAGTTCTACTGGGCGCGGCAGCGCCGCAAGCGGCTACTGATGATCTGGGTGATCGCCGTCATCACGCTGACCGGGCTGGTGGCAGCGGGCGCATGGACCCTCGGCAGCAATATCGGCGCACTTGTCTGACTAGTCGCGCAGCATCTCCGCGACCAGGAAGGCCAATTCCAGCGACTGCTGGGTGTTCAACCGCGGGTCACAGGTGGTCTCGTAGCGGCCGGCCAGATCCGAATCGGAGATGTCCTGCGCGCCGCCGAGGCATTCGGTGACGTTCTCGCCGGTGATCTCGACGTGGATGCCGCCCGGATGCGTGCCGAGCGACCGGTGCACCTCGAAGAAGCCCTGCACCTCGTCGACGATCCGGTCGAAGTGGCGCGTCTTGTAACCGGTCGATGACTCGTGCGTGTTGCCGTGCATCGGATCGCACTGCCAGATCACCTGATGGCCGGTGGCCTGCACCTTCTCGATGATCGGCGGCAGCAGGTCGCGAATCTTGTTGTTGCCGAAGCGGGTCACCAGGGTCAACCGGCCCGGGTCGTTGTTCGGGTCGAGCCGCTCGACGTACTCGACGGCCAGCTCCGGTGTCATCGTCGGGCCCAGTTTGACGCCGATCGGGTTGGAGATGACCTCGGCGAACGCGATGTGCGCGCCGTCGAGCTGCCGGGTGCGCTCCCCCACCCACACGTAGTGCGCCGAGAGGTCGAACAGCGCCTGCTCGCCCGCGTCGTTCTCGGCCAGCCGCAGCATCGCGCGCTCGTAGTCGAGCACCAACGCTTCGTGTGATGCGTAGATTTCCGCGGTCTGCAGGTTGGGATCGTTGACGCCGCAGGCGTTCATGAAGCGCAGCCCACGATCGATCTCACCCGCGAGCGCCTCATACCTCGCGCCCGCAGGCGACGTCCGGACGAACTCCCGGTTCCAGTCGTGCACGAGATCCAGTGACGCGAGCCCGCCGGCGGTCAATGCCCGCGTCAGGTTCATCGCCGCACTGGCGTTGGCGTACGCGCGCACCAGACGTGACGGATCGTGCTGGCGCGCCGCGGCGTCGGGAGCGAACGCGTTGATCATGTCGCCGCGATAGGACTTCAACCCCAGCGCATCCGTGTCCGAGGAACGCGGCTTGGCGTACTGCCCGGCGATCCGGGCGACCTTGATCACGGGCATGCTGGCGCCGTAGGTCAGCACCACGGCCATTTGCAGCAGCGTCCGGATGTTGCCCCGAATGTGCGGTTCGGTGTTGTCGGCGAAGGTCTCGGCACAGTCGCCGCCCTGCAGCAGGAAGGCCTCGCCGCGGGCGACGTCGGCGAGCAGGCCCTTCAGCCGCTCGATCTCGGAAGCCACGGTGATCGGCGGCACGCTCTCCAGCACGGTCCGCATCGCCTTGGCATCCTCGGCGTCCCAGCTGGGCTGTTGCGCGGCGGGCCTGGCAAGTGCGGAATCCAGGCGTTGCCGCAGCTCATCGGGCAGCGGCGGCAGCGACGGCAGCTGGTCGATGGGTACGTCGACGGTCCAGTTCACCCGTCAATGGTAACTGGACGCCGATAGCTGATTTTTACCCCTGGACTGGCACTTCCCCGGTCGTCATCAACTGGAATCGCATCAGATTGTGGCGGGCGTCGACAAGGGCATCGTGGGCATCGCGAGGTCGCGGTGGCATTCTCGGCGATCCCCTCTCCTCCCAGAACTGCCGCAGCTCGCGGGTGAACCGAGGAATTGCGGGTGGCAGGTCGGTCATCGGGCCCCACAGCTGACACAGCACGACATGGTCATAGGCCCCGACCCATGCCCACAGCTCGATCGGCTCGTCACCGTCGATGCCGAAGAAGTCCTCCAGATCCGACCGGATCTGTCTACGTGAGCGCCACAGCTGCGACGCCGGCGACGGAAGTTTGGGCAACACGTGCTTGCGCACCCACCTGCCCGCTCGCTCTGGATTGAATTCCGTTGAAATGCCGTAGTATTCGCGGCCGTCCTCGGCTGCGACGCCGATCGAGATCAACTCGATCGTCCGGCCGTTGTCGATGAACTCGGTGTCGTAGAAGTACTTCACGCCCCCGATACTCCTGCCGCCGTTCGCGCCGGCGTCGGAGCGGCATGAATCTCGCGGTCGAGTTCCTGATCCACCTCGGAATCGTCCGGGAAGTGCGGCTCCCCCGCGACCACGTGCTGCAGCCAGAGCTTCGCCTGCACCACCGGTCGCCGCAATCTGCGCTCGCGGACCAGTGCCCGGTGCATTTTCTTGGGCCGGTCACCGTAGCGCCAGCGGGCCCACGGCGCGTGCGGACGGGACAGCCGGATCGCCCCGACGAAGAGCAGCGGCGTGATGAACATCCCGACCAGCCCGGTCCACACCTTGCCCTTGAGCAGCACGACGACGGCGAGGAGCAGTGTCAGCGCCGCGATGACGATGACGCTGGCACGGGCCTCGACGGAATGATCGTTGCGCCAGATCCCGACGTCGAAGAACGACAGCGGGTTGAACCCCAGAATCAGCAGTCCGGCGACGGCGACGGCGGCGAACACCGCATCGACCGACGTTCGCCCGTCCTCGGCCCAGTAGACGTCCTGCAGATGCAGGATCAGCGCGAACTCGTCGAGCACCAGCGCAGCCCCCCACTCCGAAAAAGGTTGCCGCGACCGTGAATTCGGGTACCCCGCCGTTGACACTCAACGTCACCATCGACACACCGGAGATCATGACCAAGATCACACCGATCACCACGTGGTGGATATGCAGCCCGTCGCCGGCGGAAATGTTGCGAGGTTGCCACCATTTGCGCGGCGTGTTGGAGTTCGCGTGCCTGCGGATGTACCGCACGATGGTGCGTGTCACAAAGAACGTGAGAATGAAGGCGACCAGGCAGAACACCAGCGGCGTTCGGCCATGTGGGATGCCCAGGCCCAGTTCCATCGTCGCGCGCACGGTCGAAAACTTACGCCGACCTGCGTGTGCCACGCCCGGGATAGCGTCCGACTCGCCGGTGGCCACCGATAGTCTGGTCGCGAAATGAGTATTCGGCGGTCGCCCGACGGGCCTGAGTGGGGACGAATGCTCGCCTGGCGACTGTTTCAGCTGCTCACCGCGGCGGCATTGGTCTGGGCGGGCTGGCGGTTGCTGGGCCGCATGCCGTACCGCATCGACGTCGACGTGTACCGGATGGGCGGGCAGGCCTGGCTCGACGGCCGGCCGCTCTACGCCGACGGCGTCATGTTCCACACCCGCGGTGGGCTTGACCTGCCCTTCACCTATCCACCGCTGGCGGCCGTGGCGTTCTCCCCCTTCGCCCTGCTGTCGCTCGATGTCGCCAGCATCGCCATCACGCTCACCACGCTGATCCTGCTGATCGTCGCCACCACCATCCTGTTGACCCGCCTGGACGTGTGGCCGGATCCGCCGGCGGACAAGAGCGCTGTGACCGGCGAGCCGGCGTGGCTGCGCCGGGCCTGGATCGCCGCCGCGATCGTGGCGCCCGCGGTGATCTACTTCGAACCCATTCGATCGAACTTCGACTTCGGCCAGATCAATGTGGTGTTGATGACGCTGGTCATCGCCGACTGCGTGCCGCGGAAGACGCCGTGGCCGCGGGGCATGTTGCTCGGGCTCGCCATCGCCCTCAAGCTCACCCCGGCGGTGTTCCTGCTGTATTTCGTGCTGCGCCGGGACACCCGAGCGCTGCTCGTCTCCGTCGCGTCGGCCATGGTCGCCACCCTCGCCGGCTTCGCGTTCGCCTTCCGCGACTCGCTCGAATACTGGACCGAGACAGTGCGCAACACCGACCGCATCGGCACTGCCACGCTGAACACCAACCAGAACATCGCGGGTGCACTGGCCCGGCTGGGCCTCGGCGAGAGTATGCGGTTCGTGCTGTGGACGGTTGCCTGCTTCGCGATGCTCGGCTTGACGGTGTGGGCGGTGCGGCGGGTCTTGAAGGCGGAGCAGCCGGTGCTCGCGCTGATCTGCGTGGCGATGTTCGGACTGGTGGTATCGCCGGTGTCCTGGTCCCACCATTGGGTGTGGGTGCTGCCGACGGTCCTGGTCATCAGCATCCTGGCCTATCGGCAGCGGCACCCCGCGCTCGCTGTCCTCGCCGCGGCGGGTATCGCGCTGATGATCTGGACGCCGATCCCGCTGTTGCCCGAACACCGGGAAACCTCGGCGTCGCGGTGGCGGCTGCTGGCCGGCGGATCCTACGTG
>CAZOIX010000114.1:0-8651 GCA_964579685.1 uncultured Mycobacterium sp. | reverse complement strand
GCTCGCCTCCCCTGAAGATGGAACTAGGACTTTTCCTAGTATTTCGACCCGACCCCTGCCGCCCCCCTACCCCACCCCCATCCGATACGACCGGATCTCCTGCAGCCCGTCGGCATCGGCGACGACGAGGTAGAGGATCCCGTCCCGCACCTGCCAGGGGACGTCGATCACGTGCCCGGGCATCGGGAAGCGACCGATCCCGCGCCCGGTGCCCTCGAGCACCCGGACCTCCGTGCCCCCGGGCGTCGACACCTCGACCCAGAGGCGCCCCTCGCCGTCCCCCTGGAGGGCGCGCACCACGGGGACGAACGCCGGCCGCCTCAGCTCGGCGCCACAGCGCAGCCGCCCCCGGCGTCCCGCCAGGGCACGGTCACGGCATCCCACAGGCGGTCGGTGTCGCGCTGGCGTGGCCCGGGGTCGCGGATCAGGGCGGTCGGGGTCGCGGTGCCAGTTCGGGGTGGACTCGACGATGCGGACTGCGCCTCGCGCAGGGTAGACAAAACAATCCACGTCGTCCCCAGACGGCTCAGCTAGTACCCTCCGCTTCCCTCAGCAAGGCATCCAATTCCTTCCGGCGCGTCTCCTTCAGGCGCGCAAAGCCGATCGTCGCGGCCATTGCTGCTACCCCATCAGCACGCCCGACCTTCCGAAGCACATCGACGGCCAGCCCGAGTCGCTCGGGGTGTGGGACAGCGTCCCACGGTCGAGGTTCGCCAGCGACTACGTCCCCACGGAATGCCAGAACGGGAGCCGGCTCCATCGAGGTGGGCCACACAATGCGATTCCGCATCGGATCCTTCGTAATGACGCGTGCCTTTCCCACGGCCTTCTCGACGCGTTCGCGAATTCTTGCACCCGTTCGTGCAAAACCATGCGAGCGGGCAATCCGCTCGGCTAGGTAGTCCAGCAACATCGGGCCTGCGCGGTCAACAAAGTCAAGACACTCTGCGCGAAGCTGGGGAAGGTAGCTGTCGTCATAGAAACCGCCTCCTCCTACCCCTTCCGCCCCGTTCTCGGTCGTTGACTCAGCATCGTCACTGCCCAGTGACGCGCCATCAGTGTAGTCCATGGGCTGCTGCGTTGCAGCGAACCGTCGCGGCGGACCGACCTCCGCCGTCGCTAGCTCTGACGTGTCGAGAACGCCGGTGTCCGGCGGTGGCTGATCACGAGATGCCCCCCTAGCACCATGCGTGTCCGGCTGACCGGCACCTGGGCCTGCGGGCGTCCTGCGTAGCCGCGCCTGTGCCTGATCCTGCTGGAGCAATGTGGTCAGGTGGGCATGAATACGATCGATGCTTGCCGCGGGGTCAATGAAATATTCGGTCGACCACAACCGCACCAGGCTCCAGCCAAGGTCGACCAACACGCCCTCGCGGATGCGATCCCGATCGCGTGCCGTTGCGGAACTGTGATAGGTGGCACCGTCACATTCCACACCTGCCAAAAACCGCCCCGGCATTTCGGGGTGGACGATTCCGAGGTCTATCCGGAACCTCGAGACCCCCACTTGGGTGCGCACTTCCCAACCCCGCGTACGAAGCGCCCGTGCGACTGCCTCCTCGAACGGGGAGTCGAACTGATCGACCCCCATTCCCTCCCGCGTCGCCTGGATGAGCGCGACGGGTCCGCGCTCGGCGAACTCCAAGTAGTGCTTGAGGTCCTCGACGGCTCGTGCCTTCGTACGGGAGAGGTCAATCATCTCTGGGCCGAAACTCGCGAAGACCACGACTTCCTGCGCCGCCCTGGTGACGGCGACGTTCAGGCGGCGCTCACCGCCGCTTCTGTTCAACGGCCCGAAGTTCATCGACATTGCACGGCCACCAGGCTCAGCCGGCCCATAGCCAATGCTGAGCATGATGACATCCCGCTCGTGGCCTTGCACGGTCTCGAGATTGTAGACCATGTCTTCCTCTTCGCCATCCGAACCCTTGAAGGCCGTCTCGATCTCGGGATAGCGTCGACGTTCGTCGTCCAACAGGTTGCGGATGAGGCGCTGTTGCTCCGAGTTCATCGTAACGATGCCGATCGTCTGCTTCCGCAACGCGGGATCGCGGAGACGACGACTCACTTCAGCGACGACGGCCTTCGCCTCGGTAGGGTTGGTGCGTTCCTTCCCCTTCTGGTACGTTCCGGCCACGCGGACCAGAGACACCGCACTCGGCCTCGTGTCCGCCGGGGGATACGTGACGAGTTCGCCCTCGTAATAGGTATGGTTGGAAAAGGCGATCAAACTCTCGTGGCGGCTTCGGTAATGACCCGTCAACCGACGATGCCGCATCCCGGTCGCGAGGGCTTCGTCCAAGATACTCTCCAAGTCGGCAACTATCGCCTCGCTCCCTTCTTCTTCGGCGGACTCCTCCTCATCGGCGGACCGCCCGAAGAAGTTTGTCGGTGGCATTTGCTTTGGATCACCTACAATGATCACGTGGCGCCCTCGCGCGATAGCGCCAATGGCATCCCAGGTTGTGATCTGTGATGCTTCATCGAAGATGACGAGGTCGAATGGCTCAGCGTCAGCCGGAATGAACTGCGCAACCGACATGGGGCTCATCATGAAACACGGCATGAGCTTCCCGACGACGGGGCCCAGATCACTCAACACGGTGCGCACACTGCGAGACGATCGTTTCGACTGCACTTCGCGATTGAGGATTCCAAACCCTGGTTCTTGGTGTGGCTGACCAGGGTGCGGCACCTCCTGGCTCAGCCGTGCCCGAATCTCTGCGGCAGCGATCTCGGCCAGCGCTTGGTCGAGCTCCCGAAACCGGGTAATGAGCCGCTCGTGCTCTGTAGCCGAGAACTGCCGCAGCGCCGGGCGGCTGTCGATCAAGAGCGGGGCAAGCCACCGACAGTACGCGACTCGGAAAGCCGCACGGGCTCGATCAGGGGCGATAGAGCCGGCCTCCAGGGCTCGGGTGAGCGCTCCTAGCCCCAGCGCTTCCGCCTCCTCCTTGTATCGCTGCCACCGACACCACGCATTCAGACGGCTCGACCGGTCAATGATGCCGCGTGCGGTAACCCGGAGAGATTCCAGGGACAGTCCCTCCGAGACGCGCAGCCGCGTCAGCTCAGCAAACCTTGCATACGCTTCCGCCATGGAGCGGTGGGTCTCCGTGTACCGGCGGAGTTGGCCACCCAGGGCCGCCCCTGATCCGAGCAGTTCGACGCCGTGGCGTATGGCGTCAACGAGGGCCTGGCGGACCCCGGCGAGCGCCTCCGGCGTCGACGCGACCTGCACCGTGGCAGCACGAAGTCGCCTCCCGGCCTCGACGTTTGCACGTATCCGCGTGACATCAGAATCCAACCCACGCCATCCCGCTGTGGGGTCACACACCTCATTGAAGCGCTGGAGCGGCTGACGACGCTTCTGAGCCACTGCGAGAGCGGCGGCCACGCCTGCGACATCCTCTAGATCCTGCACACCCCAGGTTGCCTCAGCACGCTGGCGGACTGCCCGACAGCGGAAGAATCTCATCAGGACAAAGCCGCCCATTGCGGCACGCCATTCATTGGCGATCTGTTCGTGGTCGACCGAGGCGACAACCTCGTGCGTCACCACACGTGGTAGTCTCTCATACGCGGCGTGGTAACGCTCGAGCGCTTCACACGCCTCATCCATGAGACGCGCCTGCTCCTCACCATCGGAGGCAAGGAAAACCGCGGCACCAGCGTCGTCTGTCGCAAGCAGTGCGACGGCAAGTCCCTCCAGCGCCCCGAGCTCACGTACACCTGATGTATCGATGGGAAGATGGAGGCTGTTGACGATCCGTGTTGCGAGCCCGATCGCCTGTTCACAGGCCTCCTCCAACGCCCTGGCGGCTTCTACCGCAGAAGTAGTCCATTGATTCGACCATTCCGAGTGCGCAATAGCGCCGAACGCTGCGTGGTCCTGAGGGTCCACCTCGCGGAAGGCCCCTCCTAAGGATGTCGCAAGACTCTCAAGTTCCTCGAGCCGCCCAGGCGAGCTCACACGGTCCATCGCGAGATCCCCGGGCCACCCGAGCACAACAGACTCATCGAACGTGGAGGCACATGCTTCAGCTATCGCCTGACGGGGACTCAGGCCCGAGGGTGCTGCATCATGCAGCGCCCGCACGAGTCCGTTCAGGTGTTGGCGCACATCCTTCAATCGTTCCGCTTGACTCGCCCACTCTGTATCCGTCTTGACGCCACGGTGTCGCCATGCCTTGTCCAGCTGATCGACGACGGCTCGCCGGCTTGCCTTGTTTGAATGCAACTCCAGGCAGAAGTCACCAAGACCAACCTTTGTCAGGCGTTCATGGACGACGGAGAGTGCCGTCATCTTCTCAGCGACGAAGAGCACGCGCCGTCCGAGTGCTAGGTTCTGCGCGATGATGTTCGCAATCGTCTGCGACTTTCCGGTCCCCGGGGGACCCTCGAGGATCATGTCGCCTTCGCCACCGCTCGCGTGCACAGCAGCCACTTGAGAGCTATCAGCCTGGAGCGGGGTGAGCATGTCCTGGGGGTGCACCCGATCGTCAAGATCTCGCAGTTCCACGAACTCCGCGTTGCCCTGGTAGGCTTGGTGCGGTGTCTCGATCAGGTGCTTGACGAACCGGGAACGCTTGAGGTCCTCGGTACGATCGCAAAGATCCTTCCACATGAGGTACTTGGCGAAGGAAAAGGTGCTCAACACCACCTCATCCTCCACACTCCATCCGCGCGCATCACCAATCGCCCTCCGTAGCGCGTGAAGGATCGCTGGGACATTGACCCCCGCGTCATCAGTGGGGAGTACCCCCATCAGCTCCGGAACAACGATCTCGAAGTCCTGGCGGAGCATCTCCAGCAGGGTCATGTTGACAACGGTCTCGTCGGCGTGGCGACCGAGTTTCGGGGTCGCGGCAGCGCTTGTGCGTTCGAGCGTGACGGGCACCAGCAGAATTGGCGCTCGGTAAAGTGGGGACTTCTCGCCCCCGGTGGGACGCCACCGGAGTGTCCCGATCGCGAGGAACAGGGTGTTCGCACCTCCTTCCCGGAGGTCGGTTGCGGCCTTCCGGTAGAGCTCCAACAGCCCGGTACTCAGTTCGGGCTTCGGGAGCTCCGACACCAGCTGGTCGCGTTCGAGTGCCAGTCTTGCGAACTGCTCCGCGTAATCTGTGCTCGTCTGCTGGGTAAACACTGCTGCATCACGTCCACCCTGAGCTCCCGAGAGCCGCTCGAGTGGAATAATCCCAAGCTTATGGTCGGCCGCGAGTCGGTCTTCAATCTGTCCGACATCCGGACAAATAATTCGAATAGCGGTCTTGCTTGGCCTCAGGTTGAGAAGGCGATTGCGCTTCGTCAGGTCCAGCAACCGCCGCTTCCATCGGTCGATGCGTCCTTCCGGCGTCGAGGGCTTGTCTGATAGGATCGACTCCTCGACCGGCCTGAGCGCAGGTGGTGCTTGCAGCGCGAGCTCGGCTCGTGGTTGAGCGGTCGCGGTCGAGGTGCGCCTTGGATCTCCCAGGAGCGGGAGTGGATGGATACCCCTGCCTCGGGCCTGCTTGATGTCGAGCGCGTACACGAAGTCCTGTTCGACCTCTTCCTTGATGTGCCGAGCGCCCGCCTCAAGGGCTTGTGTGAACTGAACTGGTGGGTCATGGCACACGAGAGTGGTCTCGAACAGGACGAGGTCTTCAAGCCCCTGGTAGCGACGAAGAAGACTGGCATCATCGGTGATCAGCTCCGGGAGGGTCGCATGCCGGAGCCAGACACCCACGAGCGCATGTCCCTTGACGAGGCACAAGAGCGGGTGAAGTCCCGCCTGTTCGAGTGCCGCGGCGAACAGCACGCCTGTATCTAGACAGGTGGCGAGGCGCAGCTCGAGCAGATCTCCCGGCGTTCGGACCTTCTGTCCCGCCTGCTCAAAGCTCGCCGGCGGTTCAGCATAGACCAGACGTCGATTTGCCAGCGCCGTCCAGATCGCCGAGGCAATCTCCCATGCGCGTTCACGCGTCCCCGATTGGTACCCCTCGAAGGAGTGCCTCCGCCCGCTGCTCCGCAGCAGCTCGCTCGCCTCGCCAAGAAGGGTGGCTACCGCGGGATCGTTCGGCAACACGAAGGCTGCGAGCAGCTCGGGCATGGACGCCGCCCCTCCCCACTCATTGCGTGCAAGGGCGACCAACTCATACCCCTGTTCGTGGAGCACAGCGTCGCCGTCGAACAGCCTCACCATGACATCCGCGCGCATCCGTTCGTTCAACCGATCGAGCATTCCCCCGTCGAGCTTCACATTCCTCGAAAGGATAGAGATCTCGTCACTCGGTCGGAGCCTGGAGACATGCCACGTCTGTGGGAGGACGACCGGCGGTTCACAGGTGAGCTCGACGCGGAGTGCCTCGTAACTCTTCCCATCAGGCGGGTTGACTACCTGCAGAGATCGTACGAGCGGCACCGCTGACTGGTGGGTAGCGAATGCGACCCCAGGCGCGATGTCGGCGACAACGTAGGGTGTACTCGGCCTACTTGGCTCGCCGTCCGGCAAGCGCACGTCCTCTGAGGGCGGTGGGATTGCGCCGAAGGTTTCGTCCATTATCGCCCGAACTCCGTCATGGTGAGATACTGTGGGCACGCGCGCATCGGCCACGAGCGAGCACGGTGACCTACGCAGGCATGAGGAGGGAGGTCCGCTGAGGGAGGCCTGCTCCTCGGTGTTCTGCTTGTTCTCGCAAGGGAACCTCAACCGGCCCGTTGGCCCAGCCGTACGCGGTCCGCCTGAACTGCATCGGATCGCGTCCGCGACCGTTCGGCAAGCCAGACGTCACGCAGCGAGTGCCGGGAGGGCGGCTCTCTGCAGGGCCCTTCAGCACAGAGTTGTGACCCAATGGGCTTCGCAGACGATCTTGAGCTGCTTGCCCTCATCTCGGAGGCGCACCGCTTCTTCGATCTTCAGGCCGTGAGTCCCGAACTTCCACGCAGGCGTGATAGTTCCGCCGATCACGAGGTAGTCCGCCCCATGAGGGCTCCCGACGACCTGTCCACCCCACTCCTTGATCGATTCTTCCACCCGCTTCCGGGGCCCGTAAATGAAGGTGCCGGTGAGACAGAACCCTTTGCACTCGTACACGATGTGGGGGAACGGGCGATCCAGGGGAAGGGTTGTCGGTGCGTCGAAGCGATCGCTCCCCTCCTGCCCGGCTGCTCGTTCGATGAACTGGACCAGATCCGCGCGCTCTTCGGGCTCAATGATTCCATCGCTGAGGGCATCGCGCACGCGGCGGGCCAGAACCTTTGAGGGCCATTCGGGGAGGTCAGCCTCGTGGATGCTCAGCCAATCGTGCAGGGTGACGATCTCGGAATCAACAAGGGCCCCATCGGCCAACAGCCCGCGGCAGAGCCCGATCAGGTGCGCATACGCCGCATCGACCATGTAGGCTCTGGAGAACCGCCCAGAGCGAGCGTCGGGGTTGTCGGCCGTCACGATGCCTCCATGCGCTGAATGTTGTCGTCGTTCAGTATGAGGTGATGCGACACTATAGCGTTGCCTGCAGCGGCTGACAGGCGCAGCAGGGGCTCCAGAGCACGCGAGGCTGGAAGACTGACTGGCCCGGAGAGTACTCGCGCCTTGGAACGCCCCCACACCTGACTCAGTTGAGGTGATGCTTCCGGATGATGTCTGCCTGTGACTTCATTCCTCGTCTCTCCAGTTCCAGAACGAAGCGGGGCCATGGCGGAACGTTGGAGGTGTAGTGTCGCGGACCGCTAGTCGAGAGACCACCGCCCGGACCGGTCGATAGTCCGCCCCCGGGACCTGTCGATAGCCCACCGCCAGCGCCCGTGGAAAGGCCTCCCCCAGGACCGGTGGAGAGCCCACCCCCCGGCCCAACGGACCTACCGCCACCATGGCCAGATGAAGTTCCGACCCCGGGGCTCGTCGACAGTCCACCGCCAGGTCCGGTCGAGAGCCCTCCGTGAGGGCCAGAGCTCTTATCGCGTGGCCAAGCCAGACAGTAGTTTCCCCCAATTGTGCCGCCAAGGACTCTACCGAATGCGCGGTACTCAGGAACTGTGATGACGCCCAGCCTGCTCCGGTGACAAACACCTGTCTCATTCCGGACTTCCAGTGGTCGGACTCTCTCACGAGGACCCTTCCTGAGACGGTGGCGAGGCCAGCCGTATGCGCCCGTCCTGCCGAGCCCAAAGCTCGTGTATCCTCTGTAGGTTAGGCCCACATCCGCAGTCCGGTGCTTGCCTCTCCCTCCGGAAGTACGCGACGGCAAGATTGGTGTGTGTCCTCTATCTGATGTAGACGCCGCAGGGTGCCACGCGGCCTATGTGCCGCTCTGTTCTATGTGGCCTTGCCCTTTGACGGCCCCACCAGGGTCTTTTGACGCCGCTTTAGTTCATCGAAGGCCTCAATTTCCAACATCAGCGATGCAGGCTCGAGCGGCGGTGGCGAGGTACCGTCGCTGTGCAGATGCCCTTCGATGACGCGAGAGAGCCGAGCGTGTGCGGCCTCGACCTCATCGCAAATCGCGCGGTCAATTGCCACCTCCTTAAGGCGCCCAATGCTGATGCGCTCGCCCCACCGCATCACGACCTCCTTGAAGACATCGAAGACGACAAACGCTTCATACGACGTGCGTAGCGCAGCGAACCCTTCCCTGAGCAGGCGTGCACGGCGCTCAGGCGCGGCCTCGGCCAGCCGG
>CAZOIX010000113.1:0-8682 GCA_964579685.1 uncultured Mycobacterium sp. | reverse complement strand
GCCCACATGTCGGCGCTGAACTTCGGTGGGGTCTGGATTTCGGTCATGGCCCAAGCGTGGCGGCGTGCGCGTCGCCGTTCAATTACGCGGGACGTAGTTGTCACCGGGCAGGACTAGGGTCGACGCCATGGCACTCAAGGTGGAGATGATCACGTTCGACTGCGTCGACCCCGATGCGCTTGCCGACTGGTGGGCGCGCGCTGCGGGAGGCGACGTGAATGCCGTCGCACCAGGTGAATTCGTCATGGTCACCAGTGAATTCAGACCTGCTCTGGGCTTTCAACGGGTGCCCGATCCGACGCCGGGCAAGAACAAGGTGCATCTGGACTTCCACGTCGCCGACAAGGAGGCCGAGGTGGCGCGGTTGGTCGGCCTTGGCGCACGGGAGACGGCACGGAACAGCTTCGGGCCGGAGTTCGATTGGATTGTGATGGCCGACCCCGAGGGCAACGCGTTCTGCGTCGCAGGCGGCTGACGCCCGGGGGCGGCCCCGGCGCCGAAAACGAGCTTCGGCGCGAGCGGCGGGGCCTTCGCTGGAAAGATTGCCCGCGTGCTGGTGTCGCTGATCGCCGTGTCCGTGGTGATGGCTGCCTGGGCACTCGGCGCCAAACGGCTGGAGCGGTGGCGGGTGACCGCGCCGATGATCCTGGTTCTCGCCGGCCTGGCGGTGGGCTTCCCCCTCAGAGATCAATTGGAAGCCTCGCTCAACACCCAAGTCGCCGAGCGCATGGTCGAAATCATTCTCGCGGTGCTGCTGTTCCTGGATGCCACCGACGTTCGGGGCGGCCTCTTCGGCACAGAACGGCGTTCCGCGGTAAGGCTGCTGTTCGTGGCTATGCCGCTGAGCCTGGCGGCGTCGGTGCTGCTCGGCGCATGGCTGCTGCCCGGGTTGGACTGGGCGGTATTACTCGTCATCGCCTGTGTGGTGGTGCCCATCGATTTCGCGCCTGCGGCGTCCATCCTGCGCGACCAGCGAATACCCGAGCGCGTCCGCAACGTGCTGAACGTCGAAGGGGGCTACAACGACGGGATCGTATCGCCGGTGTTCATCTTCGCGCTCGTCCTCGCCGGCGACCAGACGAAGGCCGCCACTCCGATGGACGCGCTGAGTGCGGCGCTGCCACAGGCGATCAAGGCCATCGCCGTCGGACTCGTGATCGGCGCGCTACTGGCCGTCGCGGCCAACGTGGCCGAGCGGCGCGACCTGATGACCGAGCAGTCGAAGCGGCTCATCCTGGTGACGGCACCGCTGCTGTCCTACGGGCTGAGCGTGGCGATTCACGGCAACGGGTTCGTATCGGCGTTCGTCTGCGGCATCGCGCTGAACTACCTGCGGCTTTCGCCGAGCTTCCGCCGCGACCTCGAGTTGGTCGAAGACGTCGGCGCGCTGCTCACCGCGGCGATGTGGTTCGTCTTCGGTGGTGTCACCGTCCTGGCGCTGACGTCCGGTATTTCGATCGGCATGATGGTCTTCTGCCTGATGGCCCTGTCCCTGGTTCGACTTCTGCCGATTCTGGCGGCGCTGATCGGTTCGGGTTTCTCCTGGCGAGAACGGCTGCTGGTCGGCTGGCTGGGCCCACGCGGCACGACCTCGATCGTGTTCGGTCTGCTGGCCTTCAACGTGCTGCACGGCGACGCCGCTGACCAAGCGGTGCTGGCGACAGTCGTGGTGGTCCTCGGCAGTGTGGTCGTCCACGGTATCGGCGCGCCCGCGGCTGAGCACGCATACAGCCGGTCGCAAACTAGACTGACCGCGTGACGTCGGAGCTAACCCACGGCTTGAATGTTGCTGACACGGTCGACCACGCCGCCGCCACCCCCGAGATGCCGCAGCCGCATCGCGAACTGGGCCTCAAGGACGACGAGTATCAGCGGATCCGCGAGATCCTCGGCCGCCGCCCCACCGACGCCGAACTGGCGATGTACTCGGTGATGTGGAGTGAGCACTGCTCCTACAAGTCCTCGAAGGTGCACCTGCGCTACTTCGGCGAGACCACCACCGAGGCGATGCGGGCGGGAATGCTGGCGGGCATCGGTGAGAACGCCGGCGTGGTGGACATCGGCGACGGATGGGCGGCCACCTTCAAGGTCGAATCCCACAACCACCCCTCCTACATCGAGCCCTACCAGGGCGCGGCCACCGGAGTCGGCGGCATCGTGCGCGACATCATGGCCATGGGCGCGCGTCCGGTGGCGGTGATGGACCAACTGCGGTTCGGCGCAGCAGATGCCATCGACACCCGCCGCGTCGTCGACGGCGTCGTCCGCGGCATCGGTGGGTACGGCAACTCGCTGGGCCTGCCGAACATCGGCGGTGAAACGGTGTTCGATGCCTCCTACGCGGGCAATCCACTGGTCAATGCGCTCTGCGTGGGGGTGCTGCGCAAGGAGGATCTGCACCTGGCGTTCGCGTCGGGGACGGGAAACAAGATCATCCTGTTCGGTGCTCGCACCGGGCTCGATGGCATCGGCGGGGTGTCGGTGCTCGCGTCGGACACGTTCGGTGGCGACGAGAGCGGCGCGCCGGGGCGCAAGAAGCTGCCCTCGGTGCAGGTGGGCGATCCGTTCATGGAGAAGGTGCTCATCGAGTGCTGCCTCGAGCTGTACGCCGAGAAACTCGTCATCGGCATCCAGGATCTCGGTGGCGCCGGGTTATCCTGTGCCACATCTGAACTCGCGTCGGCCGGCGACGGCGGTATGCGGGTCGAACTGGATGCCGTGCCGCTGCGTGCGGAGAACATGTCGCCCGCGGAGATCCTGTCGAGCGAGTCTCAGGAGCGGATGTGCGCAGTCGTCGCGCCGGAGAACGTCGACGCGTTCATGGCGGTGTGCCGCAAGTGGGAGGTGCTGGCCACCGTCATCGGCGAGGTCACCGACGGCGACCGGCTGGTGATCACCTGGCACGGCGAGACCGTCGTCGACGTGCCACCGCGCACCGTCGCGCACGAGGGGCCGGTGTACACCCGGCCGGTGCAGCGACCCGAGCGCCAGGACGCGCTGAACGCCGACACGTCGGCGAAGCTGCCACGCCCGTCGACCGGTGACGAACTGCGCACGACTTTGTTTGCGCTGCTTGGCAGTCCGCATCTGTGCAGCCGTGCGTTCATCACCGAGCAGTACGACCGCTACGTCCGCGGCAATACCGTGCTGGCCGAGCACGCCGACGGCGGCGTGCTGCGCGTCGACGAGACGACAGGCCGCGGCATCGCGATCTCCACAGATGCCTCGGGCCGCTACACCGCGCTCGACCCATATACGGGTGCGCAGCTCGCGCTGGCCGAGGCCTATCGCAATGTCGCGGTCACCGGTGCCACCCCGGTCGCGGTCACCAACTGTCTCAACTTCGGTTCACCGGAGGATCCCGGTGTCATGTGGCAGTTCAGCCAGGCCGTCCGCGGACTCGCCGATGGGTGTGCTGCACTTGGCATTCCGGTCACCGGCGGCAACGTCAGCTTTTACAACCAGACCGGGACCACGCCCATTCTGCCGACCCCCGTCGTCGGCGTGCTCGGCGTCATCGACGACGTGAAGCGCCGCATCCCGACCGGGCTGGGCAACGAAGCGGGCGAGACGCTGATCGTGCTCGGAGACACCAGCGACGAACTCGACGGGTCGATCTGGGCTCAGGTCACCGGCGACCACCTGGGCGGCCTGCCACCGAAGGTCGATCTGCACCGGGAGAAGCTCCTCGCCGACGTGCTGTCGGCTGCATCGCGTGACGGGTTGGTATCGGCCGCACACGATCTCTCCGAGGGCGGGCTCATCCAGGCGGTCGTCGAGGCGGCGCTGGCCGGCGAAACCGGTTGCCGCATCGTCATTCCCGAAGGCGCCGATCCCTTTGTCACATTGTTCTCCGAGTCCGCCGGCCGCGTCCTGGTCGCGGTGCCCCGTACCGAGGAGAGCCGGTTCGTGGCCATGTGCGAGGCTCGCGGACTGCCGGCCACCCGCATCGGCGTCGTCGACCCGGGGCCAGAGGGCGGCCAAGCCGCAGTCGAGGTGCAGGGTCTGTTCACCGCCAGCCTGGAGGACCTGCGAAGCACGTCGGAGGGCGTGCTTCCCGGGTTGTTCGGGTGAGTGCGCAGACCCGCGAACGACACCCGCTGTATGTCTGGGCATGGAGCCTGGTCCGACTCGACTTCGTCGGCATCGCCTTCGGTGCGCTGGCTTTCTGCCTGTCGTTGACACCGTCCCTGCTGCCGAGGGACTGGCTGTTTCAGGGACTGATCGGCGGGGCGAGCGCGGCGATCGGCTACGGAATCGGCGTCTTGGCATGGCGGCTCTTCCGCCGCTTCGTGATCAGGCGGCGCACATGGTGGCCGCCCGCGAAGCGCGCGCAGTACGCGATGAAGACCGCGACGGTGGTGCTGGCCATCGGGGCCAGCGTGCTGATGCTGATCCCGGCCGCCGCGTGGCAGCGCGAGGTGTCGGCGGTGGTGGGTATGGAAGGCCCGACCACCCTGGGATATCTGAGGACGCTGATCATCGCGGTGCTGGCGGGTGGTGCGTGCGTCGGCGCCACCCGGGTGCTGATCGACGTGATCAGGATGATGGCGCGCTTCCTCATCAGGCGCTGGCGGTTGAACGACGAGGTGGCCCTGTTCATCGGTACGGCGATCGTGGTGGTCATCGCGATCACGCTGATCAACGGCGTACTGGTCCGTGGCTTCCTGGCTGGAGCGAACCGGGTGTTCCAGCCCCAGAACTCCACCACGCGGCCGGGGATCGTCCAGCCGTTGGAGCCCGAAAGATCGGGCAGCCCAGAGTCTTTCGCCCCATGGGACACCCTGGGATATCAGGGCCGCAACTTTGTCGCCACGGGTCCGGACGCGCAGGAGCTGACGCGTCTCAATGGCAGGCCCGCCAAAGAGCCCATCCGTGCTTATGTCGGGTTGCAGACCGCAGACACCGACGAGCAGCGGATGGCGGTGCTGCTCAGTGAACTCGAGCGCACCGGAGCCTTCGAGCGCCGGCTGCTGGTGATCATCCCGACCACGGGAACCGGGTGGATCAACCCCGTGGCGGCACGGTCACTGGAGTTGATGTACAACGGCGACACCGCACTGGTCGGTGCGCAGTACTCGTATCTGCCGAGCTGGATCTCGTTCCTCGGCGACCGGCAGAAGTCCATGGAATCCGGCCGGATGATGATCGACGCCATCCACGAACGGTGGGCGAAGCTACCGCCGGAGCGGCGGCCGAAGCTGGTGCTCTACGGCGAGAGCCTCGGGTCCATGGCGGGCCAGGCCGCCTTCGCGTGGTTGCCCGACATCGCCGAGATGGGCTTCTCGTCCGTTCTGTGGGTGGGTCCGCCGAACGCGAGCCCGCTGTGGAGCGCCATCACCGCGCGCCGCGACCCCGGCACCCCGGAGGTCAGGCCACGGTACGACAACGGCCGGACCGTGCGGTTCTCGGAGGCCACCGATGCCCGCGAGATCGCCGCCACCGCTGCTGCGCCCTGGGAGGGCACCCGCGTGCTGTTCATGCAGCACCCGTCGGATCCGGTGGTGTGGTGGTCGCCGGACCTGCTCTTCAGCAGGCCCGACTGGCTGCGTGAGCCACCCGGCCGCGACCGCACGGCGTCGATGCGGTGGTATCCGATCATCACGTTCTGGCAGGTGGCCGCGGACATGACCAACGCCGGTTCGGTGCCGGCAGGGCATGGCCACAACTACGGCGACTATGTGCTCGACGGCTGGGTCGCCGTCGCACCGCCCGACGGCTGGACGCCCGACGACACTCAGCGGATTCGCGTTGCGCTGCATAAGACGGAAGCAGAAGACGGTCCCGAATACTGATGCGCCCCAAGCGACGTCGTTCGGCGGCAGAAGCTCTCGGCCTGGCGGTCGGGCTTGTCGCGTGGAGCCTGGTGGTGCCCCGGTTGCCGTCGCGATGGCATCCGGTCCCGCACGCGATCGTGGGCGCTGCACTGGCCGTGCTCACCCGCGCTCCGCTTGGACTTCGACATCCGCGAGCGGGCGTGCGGTTCGGCCTGGGCGCCGCTCTCCCGGTCGTACTGAGCGTCGCGACGGGCACGTTGTCACCCCGGGTCCGGGATGAGATGGCGGAGCGTGACCTGCCCGAGGGGGTGCTGTCATGGCTGCTGCTCGGTATCCCGCTGGGCACCGTCTGGTCGGAGGAGGCGGCCTACCGCGGCGCGCTGGGCACCGTCGCGGCCGATGCGTTCGGGCCCGGGGCCGGTCGGCTCGTCCAGGCGGCGGCGTTCGGGTTGTCGCACATCGCCGACGCACGCAGCACGGGTGAGCCCGTCGTGCCCACGGTGGTGGTCACCGGCCTGGCCGGGTGGATGTTCGGCTGGCTCTACGAATGCTCGGGCAGCCTGATCGCCCCGATGCTGGCGCATCTGGCACTCAACGAGGCGGGCGCCGTCGCGGCACTTGCGGTGCAGCGCATAAGGTCTGCGCATGGTTAGCGAACCGAGATCGGCATCCCGCACCTACGTCGTCACCGGCGCCTCCTCAGGCATCGGGCTGGCAACCGCGCGGCGGCTGTTGGCCGCGGGCGGCACCGTGGTCGGCACCGACCTCGCCGCCCCCGCCGAGGACCTCGGCGCGCGGTTCACGTTCGTCGCGGCCGATGTCACCGACGAGGGAGCGGTCGCGGACGTGTTCGCCGCGGTTCCGGATCGCCTCGACGGGGTGGTCCACTCGGCGGGCGTCGCGGGCGGTGGTCCGGTTCACCTGCTCCCCAGGCAGGAATGGGAACGGGTGATCTCGATCAACCTGACCGGCACCTTCGTGGTGGCCAAGGCGGCGCTGGCCATGATGATCGAGCAGCCACGGGTCGACGGCGAACGCGGCGCGATCGTGACCCTCGCCAGTGTCGAGGGGCTGGAAGGCACGGCCGGTGGCAGTGCCTACAACGCGTCCAAGGGCGGCGTCATCCTTCTCACCAAGAACATCGCACTGGACTACGGCCCCAGCGGCATCCGCGCCAACGCCATCTGCCCCGGCTTCATCGACACCCCGATGCTCGAGAGCGTCATGGGGTTCGACGGTATGGAAGGTCCACTGCGATCCATCACCTCCGAACACGCCCTGCAGCGCAGAGGCCGACCCGATGAGATCGCCGCGATGGCAGCGTTCCTGGTGTCAACGGATGCGTCGTTCGTCACCGGGCAGGCGATCGCGGTCGACGGCGGCTACACCGCGGGCCGCGATCACGGCGTCGTCAAGATGTTCGGCTTCCCCGACTGAGACACGGCGGGCTGGACGCTGCGCTACGGGTTGATGGTCAGCTCGCCGACCTGGCGGCCCCACACGTATTCGATGAACATCGGTTGACCGAGTTCGACATGGTTGTAGGGCGCGATGCTGGCGCCGGTGTCCATCACCAGATACGGCGCAGGCCACAACTCGCGGGAGACCTTCTGCCAGCAGCCGGGACGGCCCTCCGGACCGCCTCTGGCGTTCACCCGCGGCAGGTTGTCGGGATAGATGTAGGGGTTACCCCCACCCGCGAAGGTGCCCGACGACGTCGCGAGCGAGTATCCGTTTCCCCCCAGCGTCTCGGCCACCTTCTCCTCGATCTCGGCGTAGTTGCGCAGCGTGCAGAACAGCTGCGGGCTGTAGTAGTCGAAGAGCTTTGACGTCGGCGCCAGATCGGCCGCGGCGCGGACGAAGTACGGCCCACCGCGGGTGAAACTGTCGGCCGCCGGGGCGGCGAAGCCGATCGCACTCATCAACGCGGCGTCGATGTTCGTCTGGTGCGCGTTGAGAGTGCGCGCGGTGGTCACCGCATTCGCAAGGCCGTCCCACAGATTCGGTGAAGCGCTGGCGTAGGTGTCGGCGAGGTTCGTCAGCAGCGCGATGTCCTCGCGGATCTGGGGCATCTGAGCATTGAGGTCGTCGATGATGGCGGTGCCGTTCGTCAGCGATTCACCGAAACGATCGCCGAGACCCGTCAGTGCCTCGGCCGTCGCGGTCAGCGTCTGGTTCAGCTCGATCGGGTCGACCTGCTCGGCAAGCGCCAGCACCGTCTCGAACAAGGTGTTGAACTCGGTGCTCACCGAAGACACATCGATCACATGATTGACCGAAATCCGTTCCGCTGTTGGGTCATCCGGTGAACGCAGCGAGATGTACTTGTTGCCGAACACCGTGGTGGCCTGGATGTCGGCGACGACGTTGGCCGGAATGAGCTCGAGGTAGTCGGGGTCGACATCGAGGGACAGCCGCGCCTGCGGGGTGCCGTCCACCTCGACCGCGCCGATGTGGGCCACGCGGCCGATCTCCACCCCGTTGTAGGTCACCTTGGCGCCCGGCTCGACGACGAGTCCGGCGCGCGGTGACTGCAGGGTCAGTTGCGCGGATCGGATGAAGTCGCCACGGAACTGCATGTAGATCAATCCCGCGACCACCGAGGCGATGACCACCAACACCGCGCCGGCCGTCCGGTAGGGCGGATTGTGGCGGTCGACAGACACTTTGAGAATCTAAGGTATGGCCACCTCTCGTAGGGCCGATCCGGTAATGACGCGTGCTGCGGTTTCGGCGATCGCCGGCTGGTTGCGCGATGCAAGCGTGCCCGATCCGCCGCGCGCCGAGCTGGCCGAGGCGGTGCGGTTGACCGCCCGAACACTGGCCGCGGTCGCGCCAGGGTCGAGCGTCGAGGTCCGTGTGCCACCGTTTGTTGCGGTGCAATGCATTTCAGGTCCCGCACACC
>CAZOIX010000112.1:0-8726 GCA_964579685.1 uncultured Mycobacterium sp. | reverse complement strand
TGTCACGGTTCTTGTCGTCGCGGGAGCCGGCGCGACATCGATGTGTGCCGACCTCGGGGCCCGCACGATTCGAGAGGAACTCGACGCGCTAAGGGTCCTGGGCATCAATCCCGTTCAAGCGCTTGTCGTTCCGAGGGTGCTCGCCGCAACAATCGTTGCGCTGCTGCTGTCGGCGGTCGTCACCACCGTCGGACTGGTTGGTGGATTCGCATTTTCGGTGTTCGTTCAGCATGTGACGCCGGGATCGTTCGTCGCCGGTCTGACACTGCTGGTAGGTGCTCCCGAAGTGATCATCTGCCTGGTCAAAGCTGCGCTATTCGGACTGGCTGCCAGTCTTGTTGCTTGTTACAAAGGGATCTCGGTGGGCGGCGGTCCCGCAGGCGTCGGCAACGCGGTGAATGAAACCGTCGTGTATACCTTCGTGGCGTTGTTCGTCATCAATGTGATTGCGACGGCGGTCGGCGTAAAGGCGACGATGTGACTATCGCATTGAGATCGGCCTTTCCCCGAGCCAGCCACACTGTCGAGGGCTGGATCGCCGGTTGGAATCGCATCGGCATGCAGATGCAGTTCTACGTACAAGCCTGCCGGGGCATCGTTGACGCCGCCACCAGGTACAAATACGAACTGTTGCGTCTCATCGCACAGATGAGCCTCGGCGGCACGGGGGCGTTGGCGATCATCGGTGGCACCGTGGTCATCGTCGGGTTCTTGACTCTCTCGGCCGGCACGCTCATCGCCGTGCAGGGATACAACTCGTTATCGGGCATGGGTGTTGAGGCGCTGACCGGATTCATCTCCGCATACTTCAATGTGCGTCTCATCGCGCCACTGGTGGCGGGCATCGGCCTTGCGGCCACCATCGGAGCAGGCGCGACTGCCCAGATCGGTGCCATGCGGATCAACGAAGAGATCGATGCACTCGAGGTCATGGGAATCCGCTCGATCTCCTATCTCGCATCCTCGCGCGTCATCGCGGGGGTGATCGTCGTGATCCCGTTGTACTGCATCGCAGTACTGATGTCGTTCCTTGCCGCCCGGTTCGGAACGACCGCCGTCTATGGCCAGTCCACCGGTGTCTATGACCACTACTTCAACACCTTCCTCAACCCCAGTGACCTGATTTGGTCGTTCTTCCAGGCGATCACGATGGCGATCGTCATCATGCTGGTGCACACCTACTACGGTTTCACTGCGACGGGAGGCCCAGCAGGTGTCGGTGAGGCAGTTGGCCGCGCGGTGCGAAGTTCTTTGGTATCAGCGGTATTCGTGACACTGTTCGTGTCGCTGTCTATCTACGGCCAGTCCGGCAACTTCAATCTATCCGGGTAGCGGATGGACACGTTACGGCCAGCAGACCGGCGGCTGCATCCAGCGTGGTGGACACTGATCATGTTCGCCACCATCGCTGGGCTGGTATTTCTGGCATCGGCCCTGTTCACCGGCAGATTCCAGTCCTACGTCCCGGTGACGCTCACTTCCGATCGCGGCGGCCTGGTCATGGAAACCGGCGGAAAGGTGAAACTACGGGGTGTACAGGTCGGGCATGTCAGCCAGATCAACGACCTCCCCAACCAAGTCAGCCTGCAGCTGGAAATCGACCCCGACCAAGTGCAGTTCATTCCCGCGAACGTGCAGGCGCGGATCCGGGCGACCACGGCGTTCGGCGCCAAGTATGTCGATCTGGTGTATCCGAATGACCCTAGTGATCAGCGCATTTCGGCTGGCCAGCATCTGAAGAGTGAGAACGTCAGCACCGAGGTCAACACCATCTTCCAGAACCTCATCAACGTTCTGCATAAAGTCGATACCTCGAAACTGAACGCAGTGCTCACCGCGATCGCCGATGGAGTGCGAGGTAAAGGCGAAAGAATCGGCGAGGCGACCACCGCCGCCAACCACGTGCTGACCGCCCTCAACGAGCGCTCAGACACGATACGAGCCGACTGGCAAGCACTCGAAGGCTTCAGCGACACGTATGCCCAGGCCGCACCCGACATCATCAGAACCCTCGACGCCGCGAGCACAACCAGTACGACGATCACCGCCAACGCATCGTCGCTGGATGCGCTGTTGCTCAGCGTCATCGGCTTCTCCAACAGTGGCATCGAGCTGCTGGCGCCCAATCAGGACAACTTCGTGCAGGCGATCAACACCCTGGAGCCGACCACTAAACTGCTGCACAAGTACAACCCGGAATACGCGTGTACGCTCCTGGGCGCCAAGTTCTTTCATGACCAGGGTGCAGGAGCTCTCGGCGGCAACGGACGTTCCGTGCAGCTCGACAGCGCGCTGCTGTTCGGCGACGACCTCTACCGCTATCCCGAGCACCTTCCCATCGTCGCGGCGAAGGGCGGTCCCGGGGGCCGACCGGGCTGCGGGTCACTGCCCGTCGTCGACCACAACTGGCCCCAGCGATATCTGGTGACCAACACCGGTTGGGGCACCGGGCTCGATCTGCGTCCCAACCTCGGCATCGGGCATCCGTGGTGGATCGATTACCTGCCTGTCACCCGGGCCGTCCCCGAACCACCATCGGTGCGGGGCGAGGGCCCGCCCGCACCGGGCCCGATCGTTGCACCCGGCTACCCGCCTTACGGAGCACCCTGGTACGGCGCCGACGGCAAACCGCTGTGGCCCTCCCTGCCCATCCCGCCGCCATGAACCGGCGATGCCCCAGCCAAGACCGCGCAACCGCAGAGCCATAGCAGCACCACGACGTTGAAAGGAGCGCCATGAGGCGGTCACTAATGGCCACCATCTGGCGGCTAACAGTCTTCGTTGCTGTGTGCCTATTCGGCATATTCGGGTTGTTCGCGGTCTTCGCCCAGCTGCGTTTCGACAACCTCACGGACTACAAGGCCATGTTCAGCAACGTATCGGGATTGGAGAAGGGCAATTTTGTCCGAATCGCCGGAGTGGAAGTCGGGAAGGTTCGCGATATCGAAATAGCCGGCGATTCAGAGATGTTGGTCACTTTCGGCGTCGATCCCTCCATCGTGCTCACCGAGGGCACAAAGGTGGCGATCCGATTCGACAACCTGATTCGCGGCAGATTCATGTCCCTCGAAGAGGGCGCCGGGGGCGCACGACCGCTGCGGGCCGGCGACACCATACCGATGGAGAACACCACACCCGCACTGGATCTCGACGCGCTCATAGGCGGGTTCCGGCCATTATTCAGAGCGTTGGACCCCGATCAGGTCAACGCGCTGTCGATGCAGCTGATCAGCGCGTTCGAAGGCCAGGGCGCGACCATCGGCTCGTTCCTGACGCAAACCGCGGCCCTGACAAACACTTTGGCCGACCGCGATGAACTCATCGGCGAAGTCATCACCAACCTCAACACAGTTCTCGGGGCACTCGGAGACCAAGCCGACCAGTTCGCCAAGGCGATCGATTCGATTACCGAGTTGGTGCACGGGTTGGCCGAACAGAAAGACGGCGTGACCAACGGCATCGCCTACACAGACAGTGCCGCGCGCTCGATGGCCGACCTGCTGACCGAGGGTCGGCCACCGCTGCGGGAGGTCGTCACCGGCACCGACAACGTCGCCGGTATCGCAGTCGCCGATCACGAATACCTCGACGACCTGCTCAACAAGCTGCCCGACGCGTACCGGGTGCTGTCACGCCAGGGGATGTACGGCGACTTCTTCAGCTTCTACCTGTGCGACGTGGTGCTCAAGATGAACGGTAAAGGCGGCCAACCGGTCTACATCAGGGTGGTTGGTCAGAGCACCGGAAGGTGTGCCCCGAAATGAAGTCATTCGAGGAACGCAATCCCCTGATCATCGGAGTACTTGGCGTCGTGCTGCTCGTCGGTCTTGTCGGAATGTCGCTGCAATACGACAAACTTCCATTCTTCGATTCCCACCGGACCTATGGCGCCTATTTCGCCGATGCGGGCGGCCTGCATGCCGGTGATGCGGTGCAGTATTCCGGTCTGCGGGTGGGACAGGTGACCAGTGTGAAACTCGACGGTGCGCGCGTTCTGGTCAAGTTCGGTGTCGACAAGAACGTACGCCTCGGCGATCGAACCGAGGCGTCCATCAATGCCCGCGCGCTGCTCGGGGACAAAATTCTGGAGCTGGTATCCCGCGGATCGGACACGCTGACCACCGAGATCCCGCTCGAGCGGACCACCTCCCCCTACCAGCTGCCCGATGCGCTGGGCGACCTATCGGCGACAATCAGCGGACTCGATACCCAGCAGTTGTCAACGGCGTTGGCCACGTTGGCAGAGACATTCAAGGCCACTCCGCCGGAGCTGCGACAGGCCGTCGACGGTGTCGCACGCTTCGCGGAGAGCCTCAACACTCGTGATGAGCAGTTGCGAAACCTGCTGCGTAATGCCAACAAGGTGACGGCCGTCCTCGCCGAGCGCAGCGACGCGGTGGTGCGGTTGGTCGCTGACGCGAACGCACTTCTTGTGCAGCTGCACAGTCAAAGCGCCGCACTGGATCACATCTCGTCGAACATATCCGCACTGAGCACGCAACTGAGTGGCTTCATCGCCGAGAACAGAGCAGATTTCACGCCGGCGCTGGACAAGCTCAACGGCGTGCTGGCGATTGTGGACAACCGCAAGGAACGCGTACAGCAGGCGATCAAGTACCTCAACGCCTACGCGATGTCTCTCGGAGAGTCGGTGGCTTCGGGCCCGTTCTTCAAGGCCTATGTCGCCAATCTGCTGCCCGGACAGTTTCTTCAGCCGTTCGTCGATGCTGCGTTCTCCGACCTGGGCATCGATCCGAACACCCTGCTGCCCTCCGAGCGAACCGACCCACCGATCGGGCAGCCCGGCACTCCGGCATTGCCGATTCCATATCCCCGCACAGGTCAGGGCGGACCACCGAATTTGACACTGCCCGATGCGATCACGGGCAACCCCGGCGATCAGGGTTGCGGTCCGCCCGGCCTTGCACTGCCGGGCCCCACGGGTTGCTATCCGTACCGTCCGCCGCCACCCGCGCCGCCGCCGGGCGGGCCTCCGCCCGGGCCGCCGGCTCCCGCGCCGGCCGCGCAAGCCTCCGTGCCGGACCCGACGCCGAGTCCGGTCTACATCCCGGCGCCGAATGAGCGCTCGCTCCAGGAGGACCAACCGTGACTGCCCGGCTTGCTCGCATCCTGCTGGCCGTCGCGTTGGGGATCATCCTCGTCACTGCGACGACGCTGCTTGTCGTCAAACCCCTTCGCGACGTCAATCGGGTGCACGTCGTGGCCTACTTCGCGAACAGCAATGGCATCTTCGTCGGCGACGAGGTGCGCATCCTCGGTGTGACGGTCGGCAAGATCGACGCGATCGAACCTCAGCCGCAGCGATCGAAAATCAGCTTCTGGTATGACGCCGAATATCCCGTACCAGCGTCGGCCGATGCCGCAATCCTGTCACCATCACTCGTGACGGCGCGTGCCATACAGCTGACACCGGCCTACACCTCCGGTCCGAAAATGCAGGACGGCGCGATCATCCCGCAGGAGCGAACCGCGGTGCCCGTCGAGTGGGACGACCTGCGTGACCAGCTCGAAACGCTGACCGCGACGTTGCAGCCGACGCAGCCTGGCGGAGTCAGCACGTTGGGTGCCTACATCAACACCGCCGCCGACAACCTGCGCGGCCAAGGGGGCGACATTCGTGAGACGGTCATCCAGCTGTCACAGACGTTCTCGGCGCTCGGCGACCACAGCACCGACATCTTCGCCACCGTGCGAAACCTTGCCGCCCTGGTGTCCGCGCTGCACGACAGCGCCGACGGGATGCGGCAGCTCAACGAGAACCTGGCAGCAGTCACGCGCCTGCTTGCCGATGACCCCGGCGAAGTCGCCACCGCGGTATCGGATCTGAACGCCGCGGTAAACGACGTCCAAGGCTTCCTGTCCGAGAACAACGACTCGATATCGACGACCTCCGAAAAGCTGGCATCGGTGACCAGCGCAGTACACGACAGCCTCGATGACATCAAGCAGACGCTGCACGTGGCCCCGACCGCTTTCTCCAACTTCCTCAACATCTATCAGCCTGCGCAGGGTTCGCTTTCGGGCGCGATCGCGATGAACAACTTCGCCAATCCCATCACGTTCATGTGCGGGGCGATCCAGGCCGCGTCACGGCTGGGTGCCGAACAGGCCGCCAAGCTATGTGTTCAGTACCTCGCGCCCATCATCAAGAACCGACAGCTGAATTTCCCTCCGATCGGCCTGAATCCGTTTGTAGGGGCGTCTGCTCGGCCGAACGAAATCACCTACAGCGAGGACTGGATGCGACCCGACCACGTCCCTACGCCCGCGGCACCCGATCCGAACGCGCCGCCGCCTCTGCCGGCAGAGGCCGTGCCGACCGACCCGAACGCCGGACTGCAGGGCATGATGGTGCCGCCTGGAGCCGGCGGATGAGCGCGCGCCGGCTGGCCTGCCATACCGGACGCGTCCTGCTGATCCTGGCGGTCGCGGTCACCACCGGATGCGAATGGCGAGGACTGAACTCGGTTTCGCTGCCGGGAACACAGGGTGGTGGACCAGGCTCATACACAATTCAGGCCCAGCTGCCCGATGTCGGTACCCTGCAACAGAACTCCCGCGTTCGAGTCGGCGACGTCAATGTCGGAACGGTCACCAAGATCGAGAGGCAGGGTTGGCACGCGCTGCTGACCATGAACATCAACCACGACGTAGCGTTGCCCGCGAATGCCACTGCGACAATCGCACAGACCAGTCTCCTCGGTTCGCTGCACGTCGAACTTGCGCCGCCGACGGACGTAGCACCGCAAGGCACCTTGCGCAACGGGGCGGTCATTCCGCTATCCTCCGGAGCGACGTACCCAAGTACCGAACAAACCCTGTCAGCGGTCTCACTGCTGCTCAATGGCGGCGGACTCGGCCAGATACAAGAGATAACGAGGGCTTTCAGTACGGCATTCAAGGGGCGGGAAAAGGACGTCCGCAGCCTGCTCGACCAGCTGGATCGGTACGCCGGCTACCTGAACGAACAAACCGCCGACATCATCGCCGCCACCGAGAGCCTGAACAACCTTGCCGCCAAGTTCGCGGCGCAGAAGCCGGTGGTCGACAGGGCACTCACCACCATTCCCGACGCCCTGGCCGTCCTGCGCGACCAACGCCACAACCTCACTGAAGCGCTGGACAAGCTCGGGCAATACAGTGCCCTGGCGTCGACCACCGTCGATCAATCCCGCGCCTCGCTGGTCGAGGAGCTGAAGGACATCGGGCCCATCCTCGACGAACTCGCCAGTACCGGAGGGGCATTGACCCGTTCGCTCAGCGTGCTGGCCACCTACCCATGGCCAATCGAGACGATCGATACCTGGCAGCGGGGCGACTATGCCAACGACACCTTCATCATCGATCTCACATTGAGCAGAATCGACGCGGCGGTGTTCACGGGCACCCGGTGGGAAGGCGACCTCACCGCGCTTGAAATGCAGTGGGGACGCACGATCGGCCAGCTGCCGAGCCCCTACACGGCCGGCAATCCACTCGTCATCCCCTACCGCTGGGATCAAGGACCCTGATGAGGCTCACCAGGCGAACAGCCATCCAACTGATCACTTTCGCCGTCATCGCCACGGTAGCGGGGGCGGTGATGATCGTCGGTTATATACGGCTGCCCAACATGCTCCTTGGCGTCGGCCATTACCGGGTTACCATGCAGTTGCCGACTTCGGGAGGCCTCTACGCGAGCGGCAACGTGACCTACCGAGGAACCGAAGTCGGACGGGTCCAGGACGTGCGCCTCACTAAAGACGCTGTGGAGGCGGTTCTTTCGCTGCGGTCGGATATCAAGATTCCCGCCGATCTACGCGCCGAAGTCCACAGTCAGTCGGCGATCGGAGAGCAATACGTCGCGCTGCTGCCGCAAGGTGACGGTCCGCC
Organism: uncultured Mycobacterium sp.; assembly: GCA_964579685.1. Taxonomy (GTDB): domain Bacteria; phylum Actinomycetota; class Actinomycetes; order Mycobacteriales; family Mycobacteriaceae; genus Mycobacterium. Next base: position 833 of record CAZOIX010000112.1, on the reverse strand, counting down.
TTACCTCTCCAACGGAGATGTCATTCCGGAGGACAGGACCTCGGTGCCGCCGCCGGTGGACGCGCTGCTCGATTCGCTGAACACCGGACTCGACGCGATACCGCGTGACAACCTGAAGACCGTCGTCGATCAGGTATACGTGGCAGTCGCCGGACTGGGACCAGAGATTTCGCGAATCATCAACGGCTCCACAACCCTTGCCATTGATGCCGACGCCAACCTCACGCCGCTGACAACGTTGATAGACGAGTCCAAGCCTGTCCTGGATTCCCAGACTGACAGCGCCGATGCGGTGGGCGCCTGGGCCGCGAACATGGCCACCGTGACCGACCAGCTTCGGAATAGCGATGATTCGGTGAGCGGGCTGATTCGGAACGGCCCAGCGGCGATCGAAAAGGGACGTGAACTCTTCGACGAGCTCCGTCCCACACTCCCGATCCTGATGGCGAATTTGGCCAGCATCAATCCGGTCGCGGTGACCTACCAACCGAGCATTGAGCAGCTACTGGTTCTACTGCCGCAAGGCATCGCCGATCTTCAGGCCGCCGGGGCCGCGAATCGAAACACCAAGCAGGACTTCAACGGCATCAATCTCGACTTCAACCTGAACATCAATCTGCCGCCGCCGTGTACGACCGGGTTCCTACCGGCCACACAGATCCGAACACCGAATTTCACCGACGCACCGGAACGTCCGCCGGGCGATCTGTACTGCCGAATACCGCAGGACTCGATGTTCGCGGTACGTGGTGCGCGCAACCTCCCGTGCATCACGCGTCCCGGCAAGCGGGCGCCCACCGTGAAGATGTGTGAGAGCGATGAGAATTCGGTAC
>CAZOIX010000111.1:0-8727 GCA_964579685.1 uncultured Mycobacterium sp. | reverse complement strand
TGGCAACGCCGAACCCCGGTAGTTCACGGATTGTCCACCTGCATTTCAGAATTCGGCGAATTCGGAAACAGAGGCCGGGCATATCCGGGCCCTCGCGAAAGACGAACGGCCGCAGACAGGGGACCAATGGCCCCATCCGGTCGAGATGTAGGCGAATAGCGTCGAAGTCAACGGTGGCCCACAGGATGCCGCCTCGAATTCGGGAGCCGAAATGAAGGATGGCCCAGCCTCCGCGCCGATCCTCGTCGGTGCCGACGGCTCGCAAGCAGCCGCCAACGCCGTCCGGTGGGCAATTGACGAAGCGATCGACCGCGAGGCCCCGTTGCGCCTGGTGCACGTCACCGGTGTCGACCAACCGTCGGACGAGGACGCCGGCCACGCCGTCGAGAGCGCCGATCGCGCGTTGCAGTCAGCGATGGCCGTGGTGGAGGATGCCGGCAAACCCATGGCAGTTGACACAGAGATCCTGTGGGGACCCGTCAGTACCGTTCTGGTGGACGCGACCCTGACCGCTGCGTTGCTCTGCGTCGGGGCGACCGGAGCAGATGGCCGCGCAGGCGAACTGCTGGGATCCACTGCCGCCGCGGTCGCGGAAAACGCCCATTGCCCGGTGGCGATCATCCGCGGCGATGGTCGAGGAGAGGGCAGCGTCAATTGGGTTGTCACCGTGGTGAACGACCATCCGGACAACGATGCTCTCATCGAGTGCGCACTGAACGAGGCGAGGTTGCGGCACGCGCCCCTCCTTGCGGTGGGCGTAGGCGCTGAGGAGCTCGACGAAGCCTCGTACGACAACGTCGACCGGCGCATGGCGAAGTGGAAGCCGCAGTACCCGGACGTGCACATCCATGCGTTGGCAACCCGAGACGGCATCGGCCAGTTCCTGGCCAGCCATGGCGACGAATCCGTGCAGTTGGCGGTTCTCGGAGAGGGTGATGTCGACCAGATCGCGTACCTTGTCTGGCCACAGAACAATACGCATGCGCAGCGCGGCGAGCGCTCAGTGCTGATCGTCCCCAACGCAGCCTCGCGATCGTGGGACGAGTGATCGCGCAAGCCGCTCGAGAATCAAGCAGCTCGAAAGGAAAAGCCATGCCGGAGAAACTATCTCGAATCGTCGTAGGGATCGATGGCTCCGAGGCGAGCATAGGGGCCGCACGCTGGGCGGGTGCCGTCGCAGACAAGTTCGGCACGTCTCTGCATCTCGTCCACTCGATGGCCAGCGCAGGTCATTTCATCTCCGACGCCGCCGTGATCGCGATCCGTGCGGCCGCAGCAGCGGCCCAGCACGAACCAGCGGAGAAGATCCTGGCCATCGCCGAACAAGCTGTCCACCAGGACATCGCGGACCTGCCGATCACGACAGAGAGCGTCTCCGACCCCGTGGACAAGGTGCTGGTCAAACTCAGCCGCGAGGCCAAACTCGTGGTCATCGGCTGTGACGATGTCAGCACCGCAGGTGCACTGCTGATGGGATCTACGTCGCTGGCGGTGGCCACCCACGCCGCGTGTCCGGTGATCGCATGGCGCAACGTTGCGAGCCCCACCACTGCGTCAGTGGTGGTCGGTGTCGACGGCACACCGGCAGGGACGGCCGCTCTGGCCGCGGCCTTCGAATACGCCGACCACTTCAAGGCGCCGGTCAAAGCGGTGCACGCGTGGTCGATGATCCGGCCGGTCGGCGACGTGACCATTCCCTACCTCGTCGACTGGGAAGCACTGGAAACCGCGGAATGGGCGCTGTTGAAGAACGCGATCGACGAATGGACTACCCAATATCCCGAGGTCGCCCTGCACTTGTTCGTGGAGCCGGTCAAACCGGGCCGGGCATTGATGCAACACGTCGCCGATGCGCAACTGGTCGTCGTCGGCAACCACCGGCACAACGCCCTGTCCGCTGCACTTCTCGGGTCGACAGGCCTGAACCTGCTGCATCACAGCACCGTTCCCGTCATGGTGTGTCACGCGCCCGACGGCGCGGCGAAGTAGCGCGAGGTCGCCGACCAACGGAAAGTCCCAATGGCCCGTAGCGGCGAGGACCAACGACCCATGACATCGGCCTCCAGCCGCCCTACCGTCGGAATATGTCCACTCAGATCGGACGTCCGGGCATCGTCGTCGGCGTCGACGGGTCACCCGCCTCGAGGGTCGCTGTCGACTGGGCTGCGCGCGACGCCGCGATGCGCGGTCTCCCGCTGACGCTGGTTCATGTCGCGGGCGCCGTGGTCGCGCCATGGTCCAGGACTCCCCTGCCTTCGGGCTTCGGGAAGTGGCAGCAGCAGCGGGGCCACGAATTCCTCGCCGACGCGATCGAGATCGCCCGTGAGGCCGGCACAGGCCAATTGCCGGTTGATACCGAAATGTATTATTCGGCAGCGATTCCCACGCTGATCGATCTATCGAAGGGTGCGGAGCTCATCGTTGTGGGCCGCCGCGGACAAGGCGCGTTCGGCAACCTGCTGGGTTCGGTGAGCTCGGCCGTCGCCCAGCACGCGCGGTGCCCGGTGGCGATCATCCACGACGAGGATCCCCTGATGCCGCATCCCGCACAGGCGCCGGTACTGGTCGGTATCGACGGCTCGCCGGCGTCGGAACTGGCGACGGCGATCGCCTTCGACGAAGCCTCGCACCGACAGGTGGATTTGGTAGCGCTGCATGCATGGAGCGATGCCGTTCTGTCCGGCTTCCCCGGCGTGGACTGGTCGATGACGGAATCGTCGGAGGACGAGGTCCTGGCCGAGCGTTTGGCGGGGTGGCAGGAACGCTACCCCGACGTGAGCGTGCAGCGCCGCGTCGTCTGCGATCGACCGGCCCACCAACTCATCGAATGCTCCGAACAGGCACAACTGGTCGTGGTCGGCAGTCACGGGCGCGGCGGCTTCGCCGGCATGCTGCTCGGATCGGTCAGTGCGGCTCTCGTGCAGTCGGTGCGCATGCCGGTGATCGTTGCGCGCCAGCCCTAATCGGGCGAGATGCTCGAGGGAAACCGGATCACACCCCCCGGCGCGAGTTGCTCCACTCGGCCACGGCATTCGATGAGCAGCGGCGGCACATTGCGATGATCCAGGCTGACCTCGGCGCCCTTGCCGCTGACCCGGATATGTAAGTGATGTCCCCGATAGTGGATCGGGAAGCCCAGGGCACCAAGTGATTCAGGCCAGTGCGGTGATAGCACCAACCGGTTGCTACGGACTTCCAGACCCGTGAAGCATCGCTGGACGAGGTCCACGCTGCCGGCCATCGCGGCCAGATGGATGCCTTCCGACGTGGTGCCGCCCTGGATGTCGGCGATGTCGGACTTGAGCACTTGCTCGAAGAACTCCATCGCGCGCTCACGATTGGCGCGGGCCAGTACCCACGTGTGCACCACACCGCTGAGCGTCGATCCGTGCGAAGTGCGAGCCAGGTAGTAGTCCACCATGGCGGGAATCTGCTCCGGTTCGAAGCTGTAGTCCAACCGAGAGAGCAACTCCCGCAGCTCGTCCGATGACAGCAGGTACAACAGCATCAGCACGTCGGCCTGCTTGGAGGCCTGGTAGGCGTTGACGTCGTCGTGCTCGGCCTCGAGGATGCGATCCAACCGCTGGATGTTGCCGTACCGGTCACGGTAGGACTCCCAGTCCAGTTCGGCGAGCTTCTCGTAACCCTCGAATTGGCTGATCACTCCGTCATGGAACGGAACGAACATCCGCCTGCTGACGCGATCCCATGTCTGTAGCTCCGCATCGGTCAATCCGAGTCGCTCCCGCAGGTCGAGCCGATTGACCAGCGGCATGGACTCATAGGCCTCCACTGCCCGCAGGATCACCCACACGGCCATCACATTCGTGTACGCGTTGTTGTCGACGCCCTCGAACGGCCGGTCCGGATAACCGGAATGGAATTCATCGGGCCCGATGACGCCGTTGATGCAATAGCGATCCCGCTGTGGATCGTATGTCGCTCTGCTGACCCAGAATCGGGCGATCTCCACCAGCATCTCGGTGCCGTAGTCGATCAGATAAGCCAGGTCGCCGGTGGCCTGGTAGAACTGCCAGACGTTATAGGCGACCGCGATCCCGATATGGTGCGCACGATGGCTTGGGTCCGGGTTCCACCGTCCCGACCGCGGATTCAGGTGCAGTTCGGGACTTTCCTCACGGCCGTCGCTTCCCGATTGCCAGGGGAACATGGCCCCGGCGTAGCCGGCGAGCCTGGCGGCCCTGCGCGCCTCGACAAGGCGCCGATAGCGATACCGCAACAACGCCCTGGTGATCGTCGGGAACCGGAGGTTCAGCACCGGGAAGATGAACAACTCGTCCCAGAAGATGTGACCGCGGTACGCCTCGCCGTGTAGCCCACGGGCGGGCACCCCGATGTCGAGGTCCTCGCTGTTGTAGGAAACGGTCTGCAGGAGATGCAGCAGATGCAGCCGCAGGATGCGCAACTCGTCGGTATGGTCCTCGAATTCGATGGACATCCGCTCCCAGATGTGTGCCCAGGCGAGCGTGTGCGCATGCAGAATCTCGGCGAACCGGCCCTGGCGGCCCAGTCTTCGTTCGGCACCCGCCGCCGGTTCGGAGGTCGCGACGTCGCGGCCGGTGACCAACGCAACGACCTTTTCCACCGATACCGACTGCCCCGCGGCAATATGGGTGAAGATCTCGTGACCCGTCTCGAACTCGTCATCGACGAGGCGGTACGTCGCGGGCGCGGGCTGATCCTCACGCCACACGGTGGTGCGCGCGGCCATGGCAATCGGGATCTGCGACTGGGTCGTCTCGACGGTCACGAGCACCGAATTCGGGGACAGCACGCCCTTGGTGACCGACGCCAGGTGAGTGCTGGCCAATTCTCGGTACCGCTCCACCCCGCAGTTGCTCACGTTTGCGTCGAGTGTGGACCTGATTTCGAGAGTTCCCGACCAGTTTTCGGCGGCGATGGTGGTCTCCAAGGCGGCGACATGGGCCTGGTCCATCGCAGCGAATCGACGCTGGGTCACCGCCGTGGTGCGGCCGGCGTCGTCGCAGAAGCGCAGATCGCGTGTCAGCACCGCGCCACGAAGATCGAGCGTCTGGCGGTAGGACAACAGCGTCACGGCGTCGACGTCGAACCACTCACCGCCGTCGACGCGGAAGGTCAGCGGCAGCCAGTTGGGAAGGTTCACCAGACTTTCGTGGCCCGTGGTCTTACCGCCGACGACATCGTCGAGACGGTTGTAGACGCCCGCGGCGTAGGTGCCGGGATAGTGCACCTGACCGGCCGTCGATTCCGGCGCGGCTCCACGCGTGGCGAAGTACCCATTGCCGACCGTGCACAGGGCCTCACGGAGCTTCTCGTTGTGGGGGTCATAGCCGTCGAAGACGAGAGTCCAGGCCTCATCGGAGGTTTGCTGCTCATAGGCCAGCCAATTTCCACCACGCCGTAAGAACTCGCAGACTTCGCCCGGGTTGTTGAGGGTGAACTGAGCGGCGGTCGGCCGCCCGCGGTCCTCATCGTGGCGGACGACGACCCCGATCCCGTTGAACCTGATCGCGTCGAAGGCGTCCTCGTCGGTCAGGTCGTCGCCCACATAGATGGGCAGCATGCGACCCTCCTCGTGGATGCGTTCCGCGATCCACGCCAAGGCGGTGCCTTTGTCCCAGTCGATGTCCGGCCGCAGTTCAACGACCTTGCGTCCGCCGGTCACCCGTAGGCCATGTCGATGACCGAACATGCGTGTCGCGGCGATGATCTCGCCGACGTGTTCGGGCGCGGCGTTGCGGTAGTGCACCGCAACGGCATAGCGCTTGTGCTCGACACGTGTGCCTGCGATGTCCTTCAGCGCGCCACCCAGTTCGGCGGCGGCCTGTTCGAGGATCGGGATCGCGGTCGACGCCGCATCGTTGAGGTGGTGGCTGCCGTCGGGTCCGGTCATCTCGAAGCCGTGGCTGCCCGCGTACCACAGCCCGGGTAGACCTATTCGGTCGCGGATATCGGCCAGGTCGCGACCGCTCAAGATCGCCACCGGGCAGAGCGCCGCCAGGTTTTCGAGGGCCTTTGCGGCACCGTCGACGAGCGTGGCTGCGTCGGGATCCGACACGATCTCGGAGAGGGTGCCGTCGAAGTCCAGACACACCATCGGTTGTCGACCGGCGACGACGCTGATCAGCTGTCCGTAGGAGTCCAGTGCGTTCGGCAGGGTGGGCATCGGTTTGTCGGCGGTGCGGACTTGCACCTCGGAGAGGTCGGAGACCACCGCGTCGGCGCCGCAACGCAACAGGTCGTCGCCGTCCCCGGTCGTGTCCACGCCGATAACGAGCGCGAACCCGCCGCTCAGCGCGGCATGTACCCCGGCACGGCCGTCCACCACGACGACAGTCCGCTCCGGCACTGTGCCCAATTTTTGGCTGGTCTTCACCATGACAGCGGGATCGGGCCGACCGGAAAGGTCGGTGTCGTCGGCCACCCCGGCGTCGGCCAACCTACGAACGAGGTTCACCGTCGACTCGCCGTCGAGGTTGAAGATGACTGCATCATGCAGTCGAGGGTCGATGGTCACTACACGCATATCGCACCCACATCGGCCGGTTCAGCAGCGATGTCGAACAGCCGCTCCGTATCGGCCCGCGTGCAGGGTGCCGTGCCTGGAGTCAGCAACATGGCGGCGCCGGCGGCGATTCCGAATCGTACCGACTTCGTCAGGGGCCAGCCCCGGCTCAAACCGACCGTGATCGCGGCCACCATCGCATCGCCCGCTCCAACGCCACTCACCCCGCGCACAGGGATGGCCGAAAACCGTTGACCGGAACAGGTTGTGGCGAGCAGTGCGCCGTCGGAGCCCAGCGAGACCACCACCACGGAAGCACGACCGGAGTCGATGAGCTCGCGTGCGGCGGACAGCTGCTCCGATTCGGTCACAAGCTCGCGTCCACAGCATTCACGCAGTTCCCGAACGCTGACCTTGAGTAGATACACATTCGAGGTGACGTGCTGCAAACCTGCGCCCGAGGTGTCGAGAATCAGCGGGACGTCGAGCTCGCGGCACATGTCTGCGACCTGTTGATAGAAGTTCATCGGCACCCCCGGCGGCAGACTTCCGCTGGCCACCACGAAGCCCGCACCAGACGCGGCTGCGCGTAATTCCGCCATGCACTGGGCTTGTTCGGCGCGCGTCACATGCGGCCCGGGGAGCACGAATCGGTACTGCAGACCGGTACCGGTTTCGTTGACGGTGAAGCTTTCCCGAGTCGACGCGGCGATCGGGACCCGGCATGACGGGACGCCGTCGGTGACGAGAAGGTCCGTCAGCGCCTCGCCGATCGGGCCGCCTGCGGGAAATACCGCGCACACCGAGGCGCCGACGGTATGGGCGATCTTCGCGACGTTGATTCCACCGCCTCCGGCGTCGTAACGGACGTCGCCGCAGCGGGTCTTGCTGGTCGGCCGGACACCCTCGGCATCGGCACTGATATCCAGCGCCGGGTTCATCGTCAGCGTGACGATCGAATGCATGACTCAGCCTTCCTGGGGTTCTCGCCAATGCCGATTCCACTACTGGACGCGAACCCGGCAATAGGGACCGAAGTCCCGCGCCTGGGAGCCGTTCGGCTTCGCGTTCAGCTGCGGAACCGAATAGAGGCGCTGGGAGATCTCGTAGACTGCGGCATGGCCGACGGTCTGCCCGATACCCACGAGCGTCGTGCGCTCTGCGATCTTCTCGACGAGCTCGGTCCTGCTGTTCCCACGCTGCTCGGCGAGTGGACCGCTCACGATCTCGCCGCCCACCTCGTGTTACGGGAACGCGATGTGGTCGCAGGCCCGTGCATCGTCGCGCCGGGGCACTTTCAGCGGTTCGCTGAGCGCCGGCGGGTGGCGCTGGCACACACGGAAGACTTCGCGTCGCTGGTCACCCGCATCCGGTCCGGCCCGCCGATCGGCTTCTTCCGTATCGGATGGGTCCGCTCACTGGCGAATCTCAACGAGTTCTTCGTCCACCACGAAGACGTCCGCAGGGCGAACGGGTATCCGCCTCGAAGCCTCACCCCCGCAACGGATGCCGCCCTGTGGCGGAACGTTCGTCGTAGCAGTCGCTACCTGAGTCGGCGGCTGAAGGCCGTCGGGCTCGACGTTGCGTGGTCGGGCACCAATGAACGGGTGACGGTCCGATCGGGACAGCCGGCGGCTCGACTGAGCGGAATGCCGGGAGAAATTCTGCTCTACCTCTTCGGGCGTCAGGGCGCAGCCGTGGTCGACGTGTGCGGACCATCGGAGGCAGTCGCGGCCGTGGGCCGCACGCACTTCGGCATGTGACGCCCCCCCGGGACCTTTGGCCCCTGGTGTCGTGACTTTGTCCCCGGCCAAGGTGGTCCTCGGACGCTATCTCAGATCAGCATTCGGAAACAGGGTGGTGGCATGCAAGACGATACGTATGTCCGAGACATCTCTTCCCTGCGGCTCTCTGACGCCGAGGAGGCCGGCGGCAAGGGTGCGAACATGGGCGAAATGGTCGCTGCCAAGCTGCCCGTTCCGCCCGGCTTTGTCCTGCTGCGCGACTGCTACAGGGACTCGATGCGCGCGGGCGGAGTCGACGCCGATCTGAGCGCACTTCACCGCGAGGCGCTGGCCAACGTCGCCGACACCACCCACCTACCCGAGCTGTGCGAGCGTATGCAGGGCCTCGTCCACAAGGCCAGCATCGCAGACACCGTACGCGGCGCCATCCTCGCGGCGTCTCGGGCGATGGGTTCGGATGTCGTTGGTGCAGTG
>CAZOIX010000110.1:0-8776 GCA_964579685.1 uncultured Mycobacterium sp. | reverse complement strand
GGCGAACTCCTCGACTCTCCGATCGAACGACGCCGGCTCGGCGCGAACGGTCGTCAGCGCGCGCTGGACGTCTTCAGCTGGGAATCGGTTGCCGCACAGACGGTCGCGGTGTACGAGAAGGCGCGGGAGAGAGTCGCGAAATGCTGACCGTCGACTACGACCGGCTCGGCGTCGGGTCCGGCACGAAGGTGATCGACGTCGGCTGCGGCGCGGGTAGGCACACGTTCGAGGCGTACCGGCGCGGTGCCGACGTCATCGGCTTCGATCAGAATGTCGAGGACCTCAACGACGTCGACGAGATCCTCAGGGCCATGAAGGACGAGGGCGAGGCCCCTGCTTCGGCGAAGGCCGAGGTGGTCAAGGGCGACGCACTGGATCTGCCGTACGAGGACGCCACGTTCGACTGCGTCATCGCCTCGGAGATCCTCGAGCACGTACCTGAGGACGACGAGGCGATCTCAGAGCTCGTCCGCGTACTCAAACCCGGTGGTGCGCTGGCGATCACGGTGCCACGCTGGCTGCCGGAAAAGGTGTGCTGGATGTTGTCCGACACCTACCACGCCAACGAGGGTGGACACATTCGTATCTACAAGGCCGATGCATTGCGTGACAAAGTGCTCGCGCATGGCCTCGAGCTCACCGGAACCCATCACGCACATGCGCTGCACGCCCCGTACTGGTGGCTCAAATGTGCTGTCGGAACTGAGAAGTCAGATCACCCCGCGGTGACGACATATCACAAGCTGCTGGTGTGGGACATGATGAGTCGGCCATGGCTCACGCGGACGGCGGAGTCGGTGCTGAACCCGCTGATCGGCAAGAGCGTCGCGATGTACTTCAAGAAACCGGTGGTTCCTATTGCTGTCTCGTAACGTTCCGATGGTGCCCGGCGTCCTGACACCGGCGCAATGTCGCCAGACCGCCCGGTCGATCGCCGACGTTCAGGAGTCCTCCGGTGCGATCCCCTGGTACGACGGTGGTCATACCGACCCGTGGGATCACGTCGAGAACGCGATGGCCCTGACGGCCGCCGGGCTCCTCGAGCCTGCGCGTGCGGCGTTCGAATGGTGCCGAAACACGCAGCGGCCCGACGGATCATGGCCCATCCAGCTTCGCAACGGCGTCATCGAGGACGCCAACAGCGACAGCAACTTCTGCGCCTACATCGCGACCGGTGTCTGGCACCACGTGCTGATCACCCGCGATCGCCGGTTCGCCGAGGCGATGTGGCCGGTGGTCACCAAGGCTGTCGACTTCGTGCTCGACATGCAGCTCGGTGGTGGCGAAATCGCCTGGGCCAGAAGCCCGTCCGGTCTGGAATCCGAAGCGTTGCTCACCGGTTGTGCGAGCATCTACCACAGCCTGCGGTGCGCGTTGGCGCTCGCGGACTACTTCGGTGATCCACAGCCGGAGTGGGAGCTCGCGGTCGGCCGCCTCGGCCACGTGATCGCCGAACATCCCGACGCGTTCGTGACCAAGGACCGATGGTCGATGGAGTGGTACTACCCGGTGCTGGGCGGCGCGATGCGCGGCTCGGCGGCGCGGTCCCGCATCAACGAACGGTGGGACGACTTCGTCGTGGAGGGCCTCGGCATCCGCTGCGTCGACGACAGGCCGTGGGTCACCGGCGCCGAAACCTGCGAACTGGTCATGGCTTTGGACGCGATCGGTGATTCGGCCCGCGCGCGCGAGCAGTTCGCGTCGATGCACCACCTTCGCGAAGAGGACGGCTCCTACTGGACCGGTCTGGTGTACGCCGACGGCAAGCGGTGGCCGGTGGAGCGCACCACGTGGACGGGCGCGGCGATGATCCTCGCGGCCGACGCACTGTCACGGACGACGGCCGCCAACGGCATCTTCCGTGCGACAGATCTGCCGCGCGGCCTGGAGGGCGAATACGACTGCGAGTGCGCGACAAGCGATCGCTAGCGCGGCGCACCACCTGACGACCGCTCCTCCAACTCGGTCCAGTACTTCTGGGCCGGACCGTGCCATTCGTCGTGGCGCCGGTGGAATAGTGCAGCCGCCTGCGGTCCTGGCCAGTCGTGATCGAGCAGTTCACGTGGAAGCGCGGGATCCACAAAGGGAAATCGTCGCCATGCGTGAACCAAGCGCACCTGCGCCTCGAACGCTGTCGCCGGTGTGGTGGTGCGCAGCTTGCCGAAGGTGGTGAGGAAGTCCGCGTAGCGCTCTTCGACGTCGCCTAGATTCCACGCGTCCGCGATGAGTGACTCCGTCTTGCCGATGGCGGCAAGCTTGCCCGTCCAGGCGAACGCCAGCCCCCCGAGGCCGAGTTCGTCGATGATCGTCGCGACGTCGCCGACCTTGCTCACATCGGGGAGAATCCAAATCCCCGGGCTCGGTGTACCCATCCCCAACCACGTGAGTCGGGTGCGCAGCCGATGGCGCAGCTGCCGCTGCGTCTCTGGAATACCGACGGACAGGACGAGCCACTCGCCGTCCCACGGCGTGGTGTCCGTCAGGAAGCCATAGATTCGCCGGGCGCCCTCCGTGAGTAGCTGAGTTCCGGGCGGCGTGATCTGCCACGACACCCGTCGCCCCGACTTCTGCGACTCCAGCACCCCGTGCGCCGCCGACCGTGCGATCGCCTGGCGGGCGGCTTTCTCCTCGATTCCGAGAACTGCGAGGGCCGACACCAGGGTCATCGTCCATACGGGGACGCCGCGCGGGCGCACGAACTCGCCAAGGATTGTCAGCAGGAGGCTTCGCGCGCTCGACCCCACCTCGCGGCGCTCCGGCTCGGGGGTCGTCATGAGCCCATCCTGACGTACTCGGCATGCGACCGGGTGACCCCGCGCCCGGCAGAATCGCACAAAGTTCTACATAACTATTGCGATAATCGGGTCAACCGTAGACTATTAAGAACGGACTTTGGAGGTCTCGTGACAGTACGAACAGGCGCGGCACCGGCCCCGACGGGACCGCTGAGCACGATCGACTACAGCCAACGCATCCCGAACAACGTCGATCTCGCGCAAGACCGTCGGTTGCAGCGGGCGCTGGAAGGATGGCAACCCAAGTTCCTGGACTGGTGGCAGTCGCTTGGTCCTGAACTTCCAACGAAGGACGTCTACCTGCGCACTGCGGTCGCAGTCGGACGGGACGGCTGGGCACACTTCGACCATGTGCCGATGAACGAGTACCGGTGGGGAATCTTCCTCGCCGAACGTGACGGCGACCGGAAGATTGGATTCGGGAAGCACAAGGGTGAACCCGTATGGCAGGAAGTGCCCGGCGAATACCGTGCCGAGCTGATGCGCCTGATCATCGTCCAAGGCGACACCGAGCCCGCGTCCGTCGAGCAGCAGCGCATTCTCGGTCGAAGCGCCCCCAGTCTCTACGATCTACGAAACCTGTTCCAGGTCAACGTCGAAGAGGGACGCCACCTGTGGGCGATGGTCTACCTGCTGCACGCATACTTCGGTAGGGACGGCAGAGACGAAGCCGAGCAGCTGCTCAAGCGAAACTCCGGTGACGTGAACACGCCCCGGATCCTCGGGGCATTCAACGAAAAGACAACGGACTGGCTGCAGTTCTTCATGTTCACCTACTTCACCGATCGTGATGGCAAGTTTCAGCTCGGAACACTGAAGGAGTCGGCATTCGACCCCTTGGCGAGGACCTGCGAGTTCATGCTGAAAGAAGAAGCCCACCACATGTTCGTCGGAACTACCGGAGTGCAACGCACGGTCGAACGCAGCGCGGAATTGATGGCGGTACACCAGACCGACGACATCTTCGACTACGGCGGGATCCCGCTTGCTGTCATCCAGAAGTACCTGAACGCCCAATTCTCGGTGTCGATGGACCTTTTCGGTGCAGAGCAGTCGACCAATGCGGCCGCCTACTACAGCGGCGGCCTGAAGGGACGCTGGCAGGAGACCCGCCGCGATGACGACCACGTCCTCGCCGACTCCGTGTACCCGGTTCGAGCGGTCGGCGACGGCTGCATTACCGAACAATCGGTGCCCTATCTGAACGCGCTCAACCTCGACCTACGCGACGAGTACGTCGCCGACTGCGAAAACGGTGTGCGCCGATGGAATCAAGCGCTCGAGAACGCAGGCTGCGACGAGCGTCTGGTGCTCCCACATGAAGGTTTCAATCGAAGAATCGGAAACTACGCCGGTCACTTCATCTCACCAGCCGGCGACGTTCTGAGCGCCGCGGACTGGCATCGGCGTGAGGACGACTGGCTGCCGACCGCCGAGGACCGGTCCCGCGTGGCCGACCTGATGGTGCCGCACTATCGGCCCGGTGAGTTCGCCGGCTGGATCGCGGCGCCGAAGACCGGAATAAACAGCCAACCAGTCGAATTCGATTACGTGCACCTGCGCGACGAAGCCTTGGATTGAGGGGACGGTCATGACCGCTGCCACGACTGGACCTCCGTTGACGGTCGACACACCGGCCGTCTCATTTGCGACCGAACCATCCCGATATCGCCACTGGCGACTCCAGACGGACGGACCGATCGCGACGCTCACGCTCATCGTCGACCCGCATGCCGGCCTGGTCCCCGGTTACGAGCTCAAGATGAACTCGTACGACTTGGGTGTCGATATCGAACTCTACGACGCCGTCCAACGCCTCCGATTCGAACACCCGGAAGTCAGGGCCGTCATCGTGACCGGTGGCATGGACCGAATGTTCTGTGCCGGTGCGAATATTCGGATGCTGGCACAGTCGCCGCACACCTGGAAGGTGAACTTCTGCAAGTTCACCAACGAGACGCGCAACGGCATCGAGGACGCCACCCGTTACTCCGGGCAGACGTACATCGCTGCGCTCAACGGCACAGCCGCGGGCGGCGGCTACGAGTTGGCCCTGGCGTGTGACCGGATTGTGTTGGTCGACGACGGCTCGTCGGCCGTATCCCTCCCTGAGGTGCCGTTGCTCGGCGTCCTCCCGGGCACCGGCGGTTTGACGCGGGTCGTCGACAAGCGCAAGGTCCGGAAGGACCGTGCGGATGCGTTTGCCACGAAATCCGAAGGAGTCCGCGGGGATACCGCGGTGCAGTGGGGTCTGATCGACGAGGCGGTGCCGCCGGCGCTTTTCGATTCACGGGTGCACGCGTTGGCGCAGGCCGCAGCCGCCGAGTCGTCACGGCCCGACCATTCCACCGGCATCGCCCTCACGCCGTTGTCACGACGAATCGAAGACGATGCGATCACCTACCATCACCTGCGGGCCACATTGCTGCGCAGTGACCGGCGGGTCGACGTCGAGGTGACCGCGCCGGATCCGGGGCCACCGGCCGACCTCGGCGGAGTCATCTCGCAGGGCGCGGACTACTGGCCACTTGCGCTCACCCGTGAGCTGGACGATTTGATCCTGCATCTGCGGACGAACGAGCCCGACCTCGGGACGTGGGTGTTCCGCGTCCTCGGCGAGCCCGACGGGGTCCGGGCGTATGACGCTCAACTGCGCGACCACGCCGCTGACTGGTTCGTCAACGAGGTAATCCATTACTACAAGCGGACACTCAAACGCCTGGACGTGACGAGCCGCAGCCTCTTTGCGGTGATCGAGCCCGGCAGCGCATATGTCGGGTTCCTACTGGAATTGGCGTTGGCGTGTGATCGCCAGTTCATGCTCGACGGTGTCTACGAGGATGCGTTGACGCAGGAATCGCCGGCGGCGCTCGAAGTGACGGAATCGAACTTCGGTGCGTTCCCGATGGGTAATGGACTGACGCGCCTGGAGTCGCGGTTCTACGGCCATCCCGGGCTACTCGCCGCGATCGCCGAGCGGTTGGGCCAACCGCTGGTCGCAGACGTCGCGGGCGGACTCGGGTTGGTGACGTCTGTTCTCGACGACATCGACTTCGCCGACGAACTCCGCATCACCCTCGAGGAACGGGCAGCGCTGTCGCCTGACGCGTTGACCGGCATGGAAGCCAACCATCGGTTCGTCGGGCCGGAAACGCAAGAGTCGAAGATCTTCGGCCGACTGACCGCCTGGCAGAACTGGATCTTCGTGCGGCCCAACGCTGCAGGGCCCGCGGGCGCATTGCGGCGCTTCGGCACGGGCGCACGCGCGAACTTCGACCCCGAGCGGGCCTGAGCACCATGGAGTTCTTCAACGCCGCCGACTTTCTGGTACACCGGCACCTACGCGAAGGCATCGGGAACAAGGTTGCGCTGATCGGTTCGCACACCCGCACGTACCGCGAGCTTTCCGGCGATGTGGCACGGCTCGCCGGGGGCCTCCGCGCGCTCGGGCTCAACCCGGGAGACAGGGTCGCGATCGTGATGAGCGACGACGTCGAGATGGCCACCACCATTCTGGCCGTGTTCCACGCCGGTCTCATTGCGGTACCGACCTCGACTATGCTGACCGGCCGCGAGCTGGCGCAGATATTTCGAGACGCCGATGCCCGTGCGGTGGTCGCCACCAGCGGGCATGTCGACGTGGTTCTGGCCGGCATCGAATCCTGCAGCGGAGTAGAGCATCTCGTCGTCGACGATGCCACGTCGTGCACGCGGGTTCGCCCAAGCCTGCTCGTCCATGTGTGGTCAGATTTGTTCGGCGACCCGCAGGTACCTGCTGAAACCCGCGAGGATACCGCTGCGTTGTGGCTCTACACCTCCGGCACGACAGGTAAACCGAAGGCGGCCATGCACCGGCATGCCAACGTTCGCCACGTCTACGAAGCATTCGGCCGCCGAACCCTGGGTATCGAGCAGCACGATCGGTGTCTGTCGGTGGCAAAGATGTTCTTCGCCTACGGGATCGGGAACAGTTTGTTCTTCCCGCTCTCGGCCGGCGGTACGACCGTTCTTCAACCGCTGAGGCCGACCCCCGACTCGATGCGTGAACGGTTGGAGGCGACCTCGCCGAGCCTGTTCTTCGCGGTGCCGACGTTCTACTCCAGCCTGACGCAGTCTGAATTGCCCGATGATTCTTTCCGATCTGTACGGCTGTGCGTTTCGGCGGGCGAGGTGTTGCCGGTTGCCGTGCATAGGCAGTTCAGGGAGCGCTTCGGGGTCGACATCGTCGACGGCATCGGCTCGACCGAGGCGCTCCACATCTTTCTGTCCAACCGCCCCGACGACATCGCACCCGGCACCAGTGGAAAACCGGTATCCGGCTACCGGATCGAAGTTCGCGACGGTAGCGGATGCCCTGTTGCACCGGGAATACCCGGCGACCTGTATGTCTGCGGCGAGTCGATCGCCACGGGCTACTGGCAGCGCCCTGATGCCGATCAAGCTGTCTTCCAGGACGGGTGGTTGCGTACCGGCGATACCTATGTCGTCGACGAATCGGGCTACTACCACTGCCTCGGACGGTCTGACGATCTGCTGAAGGCCGGGGGTATCTGGGTCTCACCCGCCGAGGTCGAGGGGCGCCTGCTCGAACACCCGGCGGTCGCCGAGGCTGCGGTCGTGGGCGCGCCCGGCGTCGACGGAATCGACAAGCCGGTCGCGCTGATCGTCCGCGCTCCCGGGCACCAGGACATCGGCGCTGCCGAACTGATCGAATGGTGTCGCGCAGATCTTGCCGCCTTCAAACTCCCCCGCGCGGTCGCATTCACGACCGAGTTGCCCAGGACCGCGACCGGCAAGCTGCAGCGCTACCGCGTACGGGACATGCTGGCCGATGTCATGACTGCGCGGGTTCCACAGTGACGACCTACGACGCCGACCTGCTGATCGTCGGAGCCGGTCCGGTCGGTCTATACGGGGCCTACTATGCCGGCGTCCGCGGGCTCCGCACCATCCTCATCGACTCGTCGACCGAGGTCGGCGGACAAGTTATCGCGATGTACCCGGAGAAGCAGATCTACGATGTCGCAGGCTATCCCGCGATCAAGGGGCGCGATCTGGTCGATGCGCTGGCCGAGCAGGCCGCGGCCTCCGATGCCACCTATCTGCTCGGGCAGCAGGTTCGACAGCTGACCACCGATGGCGAGCGGGTGAAGGTTGTGTCGACTAGTGCAGGTGACGAGATCCGCTGCGGTGCAGTGGTCATCACGGCAGGCATCGGAGCGTTCGAACCACGCCGACTCGCCGTGGGTGAGGACTACCTGGGTAACGGACTGGAGTACTTCGTTCCCGATCCAGCACCGTACGGCGACGCCGACGTGGTCATCGTAGGGGGCGGCGACTCCGCCCTCGACTGGGCGCTGATGCTCGAATCCATCGCCGCATCCGTCACCCTCGTGCACAGGAGAAACTCCTTCCGCGCGCACGAAGCGACCGTCAAACGGGTCGAAGGATCCACCGTGAACCTGCTCACGGATGCCGAAGTCCGTTCGATCGGCGGCAACGGCACGATCACCCATGCCGACGTTGCCATCAAAGGAGACAATGGGATTCGCCGACTGCACTGCCAGCGATTGATCGCCGCGCTTGGCTTCATCGCGAACATGGGGCCGCTGCGCGAGTGGGGATTGACGTTGCGTGACAACCGGCACATCGTCGTCGACTCCGCGATGCGAACCGGGCGGGCAGGGATCTTCGCCGCCGGCGACGTGGTGGAATACGACGGCAAGGTCCGGCTGATCTCCACCGGCTTCGGCGAGGTGGCCACCGCGGTGAACAACGCCGCCGTACATCTTCACCCGGAGGAAGCGCTCTTCCCGGGGCACTCCACCGACGATGCAGACGGCCGTCGATGCCTTACGTGATCGCCGGCGCGTGTATCGATGTGATGGACAGGTCCTGTATCGAAGAGTGCCCCGTGGACTGCATCTACGAGGGCGTGCGCAAGCTGTACATCAACCCTTCGGAGTGCATCGACTGCGGTG